>DATEGF010000049.1:0-3195 GCA_035280245.1 Allostellaceae bacterium | reverse complement strand
CTCCGCCAGCGCCACGCCTGGTCCGGCGCGCGGAAGCCGCGGTGGCACCTCCCACCGCCGAGCCCACACCGCTCGCACCGCCGGCGAACGGCATGGTCAAAGGCGTGGTGCGGTGGTTCGACCCGGCGCGACAGACCGGCGGCCTCCGCTTGACCGGCGTGCCGGAGGATGTGGCGGTCGAGCCCGCGGTCTTCATCGCGGCCGGCGTGACGCGCCTCTTCAAGGGCCAGGAGATCGAGGCGCAGATCGACCGTGGCGAAGGCCGCGTGCGCGTGACCGCGCTCCGCATCCCCGGCGGGCCGGTGGCGGCGCCCACGGCGTCCGGTCCGATCGCGGCCATGGGCGGCCGCAAGCCGCGCATGGTCATCGTCGAGAAGAAGCGCGACGCGCTGAAGCGCGTCGCCGCGCGCACAGAGGCTGAGCATCTGCTCGGTCCCGCAGGAGCACTCAAACCACAGCGCTGAGCTCCCATCTCGCGCACCGTCGCAATAGGGTCACTGCCCCGTGATAGCCAATCAGCGCGCCACGAGCGTATGCTGAGGCTGGAGCGCGCGCGAAGGAACGGCGCGCCCCAGGCTCACGTCAGTCAACTCGCGAGAAGGAGACCCCGATGGCCGCTCCAATCGTCTATGGTCCCGCCTTCAGCACCTACGTCCGCACCGTGCGCTTGGCGCTCGAGGAGAAACCGGCGTCCTACGAGCTCGTGGACGTCGCAATGATGAAGGGCGCCCACCGGGAGCCCGAGCACCTTGCGCGCAGTCCCTTCGGCAAGGTGCCGGCCTTCTCGCACGATGGCTTCGACCTCTACGAGACCGACGCCATCGTGCGCTACGTCGACCAGGCGATCCCGGGCCACGACCTGCAGCCGATCGAGGCGCAGCCGCGCGCCCGCATGAACCAGATCATCGGCATTGTGGAATCCTTCGGCTACACCTGCATGATCACCAAGCTCGTGATGAACCGCGTGGTGGCGCCGATGATGGGCGGCAAGCCCGACGAGGCCGTGATCAAGGACGCGCTGCCGAGTATCGATCTTTGCCTCAAGGAGATCGAGCGGCTGATGGGGACCGGCAAATTCCTCGCCGGCGACAAGATCACGCTCGCCGATCTCTTCGTGATCCCGGTCTATCACTATCTCGCGCAGACGCCCGAGGGTCAGGACCTCCTGAAGCCGCACGGCAAGATCCGCGGGTGGTGGGACGCGGTGAAGACCCGCAGCAGCGTGGCCACCACAGAGCCAAGGTTCGGCTGATCCCTTAGTAGAGGGTCGACTTCAGCCGCTCAGGCAGGGCGCGATCATAGGCCTCGCCGCCGATCCGCGCGTTGCTGAGCGCCGCGAGGATGGCGCCGGTGGCGGGAAGCGCCGCGCGACTTACGTGCTTCGCGGGATTCCAGAGGTCGGCGCGCACCACGGCGCGCGAGCACTGGAAATAGACGGTCTCGACGGCGATCACCAAGACCGAGCGCGGCTCCTTCCCCTCGACCGCGAAGCGCCGGAGCAGTGCGGGCTCGACCGAGACCACCGCGCGGCCATTGACGCGCAGAGTCTCGCCGATGCCGGGGATCAGGAACAGCAGCGCCACGCGCGGATCCCCGATGATGTTGCGCAGGCTGTCGGTGCGGTTGTTGCCGCGCCGATCCGGCAGCAGCAGCGTCTTCTCGTCCTCGACCGTGACGAAGCCGGGACCGTCGCCCCGCGGCGAGGCGTCGAGCCCGCCCGGTCCGCAGGTCGCAAGCACCGCGAAAGGCGCCGCCTCGATCAGCTTTCGGTAGGCCGGGTGGACGTGGTCGACCTCCTTGACGATCGAGGCCTCGCTGGGCGTGCCATAGAGCCGCTCCAGTGTCGCGAGGTCGGTGATGACGTGTGAGGTCTCGGCCATGTCGGTCTCCACTCAGCGCAATCCCAGGATGCTGCCGGCCATGGCGCGGGGATCGCGCGTCGGCCAGCGACCATGCTCGACCTGATGGAAGAAGTCCGCGACCGCCCGGTTGAAGAGCGCGGGCTCCTCCAGGTTGATCACGTGGCCGCTGTTGGGCAGCACCACGAGACCCGCCGTCGGAATGACGCGCTTCAAGAACAGGTCCGGCTCGAGGCAGGGCCAATCCTCGTCGCCGGTCATGATCAGCGTGGGCACCGTCATTTTGCCGAGCCCATCGGCAAGCTCGTAGAGCGAGGGTCGAAGGCGCTGCACACCCAGCAGCGTCATCGCCGAGCCCGTGGTCGAGTGCTCCGCCAGATGCCGGACGCATTCCGCGAAGCCGCGGGGGTCCTTGTTCTGGAATTGCACGCGGGTCGGCCCTTGCGCGTAGCTCTGCGACACCTCGGCCATGCCCTTGGCCTGGAGACTGGCCGCGGTCTTCTCCGCCTCCTGCTGGAACTGCTGGCGCTTCGCCTGCTCGGCGCCGTAGCCGCAGCCCGCAACCACGATGCCGCGCGCTCGGCTCGGATAGTGCAGACCGAAATGCAGGGTCGCGAAGCCGCCCATGGAGAGCCCGACCACGTGCGCGGTCTCGATCTTGAGCGCGTCGAGCACCGAGCGGATGTCGTCGCGCGCGCGATCCTGCGAGTAGCGCGCCGCGTCCGACGGCACGTCCGAGGGCGGATAGCCCCGCGCGTCGTAGGTGATGCAGCGGTAGGTCCGGCTGAAATACCGCACCTGCGGCTCCCAGCTGCGATGATCGCCCGCGAACTCGTGGACGAACACCACGGGCGCTCCCGAGCCCGCCTCCTCGTAATAGAGCCGGATGCCGTCGTCGGTGGTGAGGTGAGGCATGGCGTTTTCTCCCGCTCGCCGATCTCGACGCGTCAGCCCGACTTGTTCGCGAGGCCGCCGTCGATGGTGATGATGGTGCCGGTGGTATAGGCCGAGAGGTCCGAGGCGAGGAAGGTCGCCATGACCGCGATCTCCTCGGGCGTCGCCGCGCGGCCGTAGGGCAGGCCCTTCGCAAGCTCGCGCCAGCGCTCGGGATCGCCGAGCTTGTCCTGCGCCTGCTTGCGCATGAGCATGACGTGACGGTCGGTCGCGACCGGTCCCGGATTGATGCCAACCACGCGCAAGCCGGCCTCCGGCGCCGCGGCGCCGAGTGCTCGCGTGAACGCCATCAGCGAGGCGTTCCCAGCGGAGCCCGCGATGTAGCTTGAATTCATCTTCTCGCCGGCCGCGCCAATGATGTTGACGACCACGCCTTTGCCGC
>DATEGF010000048.1:0-6835 GCA_035280245.1 Allostellaceae bacterium | reverse complement strand
CACCCACGATCTCGCGGTGGTGGGCGGCCTCGCCGATACGGTCGCAGTCATGTACGCGGGTCGCATCGTCGAGCAGGGTCCGGTGGACGCGGTGCTCGACCGCCCACTGCATCCTTACACCGTGGGTCTCATCGGCTCGGTACCGAGCCGCAATCGCCGCGGCGAGCCGTTGCGGCAGATACCCGGCATGACGCCCTCGCCGCTGCGCCTCCCGGAGGGCTGCAGCTTCCGCACGCGTTGCCCGCGCGCGGACGCGCGTTGTACCGAGATGCCCGCGCTAGAGCCGCTGCTGCCGGGCCATCTCGCGCGCTGCGTCCATCCGCACATGGAGGTGCGGCCATGACCGTTGAGCCCGCGCTCGTCGAGTTCCGCCAAGTGTCGAAGCGCTTCGCCAAGCCGCTCGACCTCGCGGAGAAACTTGCGCTGAGGCTGGGCGCCCACGTGCATGCGCCCGTGGTTCATGCCGTGGACCGCGTCGATCTCCAGGTCCACGCGGGCGAGGTGGTGGGCCTCGTGGGAGAATCCGGCTGCGGCAAGTCGACGCTCGGCCGCATCGTGGTCGGGCTCTATGAGCCGAGCGATGGCACGGTGCTGTTGAGGGGGAGGGACCGCGCGGCTCTGACGCGGGACGCGCGACGGCATGCGCAGCTCACGGCGCAAATGATCTTTCAGGATCCTTTCGCGTCACTCAATCCGCGTCTTCCCGTCCGCGAGATCGTGGGTGAGGCGCCGCGGGTCCATGGCCTCGTGCGGCGCGAGGCGCTCGACACGTTCCTCGACGATCTTCTGCGCCGGGTCGGGCTCGATCCCAGTTACAAGCGGCGCTATCCGCATCAGTTCTCGGGCGGGCAACGCCAGCGCCTCGGCATCGCGCGCGCGCTCGCGGTCAGCCCTGAGTTCGTGGTCTGCGACGAGCCGGTGGCGGCGCTCGACGTCTCGATACAAGCGCAGATCATCAACCTGTTCGTGGCACTCCGCGAGGAGCTCGGCCTCGCCTATCTCTTCATCAGCCACGACCTCGGCGTGGTCGAGCACATCGCCGACCGCATCCTGATCATGTACCTGGGCCGCATTGTCGAGAGCGCGCCCACCGAGGAACTCTTCCGCAAGCCCAATCACCCCTATACCCAGGCGCTGCTCGCGGAAGTGCCGCGGCTCGACCAACGCAAGCGCAGCTTCACGCCGGTCAAGGGCGAGATACCCTCGCCCCTTGACCCGCCGAGCGGATGCCACTTTCATCCGCGGTGTCCGCACGCGATGGAGCGTTGCCGGCGCGAGGCGCCCGCGCTCCGCGAGATTGCGCCCGGACGTCTCTCCGCATGCCACCTCAATGACGGAGCCGCATGAGTACCACGCATAGGATTCCCGGCGTCCTCTACCGAGCTGATCCCCGCGAGGGCGAGGTCCCACTGATCTTCGACTCCCCGCACAGCGGCACCGATTATCCCGAGGATTTCGATCATACCTGTTCGCGCCAGGTGCTGCGCACCGCCGAGGACACTTATGTCGACGAGCTCTACTCGGCCGCGCCCGCGCAGGGCGCGACGCTGATCGGCGCGCTCTTCCCGCGGAGCTACATCGACGCCAATCGCCATATCGCCGACATGGACCAGGCGCTGCTGGCGGAGCCCTGGCCCCATCCGCTCAGTCCCGGCGTCAAGACCAAGATGGGGATGGGCTTGATCCGCCGCCTCGCGGTGCCGAAGCTGCCGGTCTATTCGAGGAAGCTCGGCGTCGCCGAGGTGCAGGCCCGGATCGACAAGTACTACCACGCCTATCACGCGGAGCTCGCGGGCGCCGCAGACCGTCTCCACGCACGCTTTGGCGGTCTCTGGCACGTCGATTGCCATTCGATGAAGAGCGTCAGCAACGGCATGGCGGCCGAGGGTCCCGGCGTTCACCGCGCCGACTTCGTGCTCGGCGACCGCGACGGCACCACCTGCGCGCCCGAGCTCACCCAATTCGTCCGGCAGTTTCTCGAGAAGCGCGGCTACGACGTCCGCGTGAACGACCCCTATAAGGGCGTCGAGCTGGTCCGCCGTCACGGCCGCCCGCGGGAGAACCGACACAGCCTGCAGATCGAGGTCAACCGCAAACTCTACATGGACGAGGTGAGCTTCGAGCGAAACGACAACTTCCCGGAGCTCAAGAACGACTTCGACGCTCTGGTACTGGCGCTCGCGGAATTTGCGCGGGAGCGGTCAAGGGCTGCGTGATTCGCAGGGGCAACGGCCCGCGTCTTATGTTTCCCCGCGGGCCGGCCGAGGCGAACCCGGTCGGCGATCCCAAGGGGGAGGGGGATATGATGGCGAGAGGGGAAGGCACCCGTTGCGACCTGCTGATCACCAACGGCACGGTCATCACCATGGATGCCGAGCGCCGGGTGCTCGCGAGAGGCGCGATCGCGGTCAGCGGCCGGCGGATCACCGCGGTCGGGCCCGAGCGCAGCATCCTTCGTACCTATCGGGCGCGGCGCACCATCGATGCCGGCGGGGGCGTCGTGCATCCCGGTTTCATCGAGCCTCACCTGCATATCGTTCACGGCACCTGCCGCGGCATCTTCGGTGACGCGCTCGGTGACGCACCGCGCACGGTGAACTTCGCGGACTGGAAGGCGGATGTGCGGCCCAAGGAGGAGCACACAGCCACCCTCTTCGCCGGGCTCGAGATGCTGCACAACGGGTTCACCTGCTACATCGAGCCCGGGACGGTGTTCGACAGCGATGCGGTTGCGGCGGCGACCGAGCAGGTTGGCATGCGCGGCCTCTTGGCTGGTACCTATATCTGGGACCAGATCGAGATCATGAAGCAGCTGGGGCCGCTCGACAGCGCCCTCCTCTATGGACGGGCGCCGCCCAAGCTCGAGCGCTGCCTCGACGAGATGGGCAAGCAGCTCGGGCGCAACGCCGATCCGGACGCGCTCGTACGCGGCTTCGTGATGATCTACGGCACGGGCACCGCCTCCGACGAGCTCGAGCGCGCCGCGCACGCGCTTGCCAGATCCGCCGGCGCGCCCTTTCACCAGCACGAAAGCTATCTGCCGAGTGCATATCGGTTCGACAAGGATCGTCTTGGCCATTCTCGGCTGCTCCACCTACACGAGCTCGGCGTACTCGACGGGAATTCGAGCCTGATCCACATGAACGTCATCGAGGACGAGGACGTGCCGGCGATCTTGGACTCCAGCGTGAACATCGTGTGGTGCCCGTTCTCCTACCTGCACTTCGGCATGAGCGATCGGATCCGCTGCCGTGTGCCGGAGCTGATGCGGCGCGGCGTCAATGTCGCGCTCGGGATCGACATCACGACGGACGCGAGCGTCGGCAATTCTCCCGCCGCCGCCTATCTCGCGGCGGGCAATGCGCGCGCCCCGATCGGGCCGGAGGATATTCTGGAGATGCAGACTGTCCGTGCCGCGCGCGTGGCAGGGCTCGCCGATGAAATCGGGAGCCTGGAGGTCGGCAAGCGCGCCGACATCGTGATTCGGAGTCCGCTCGCGCCCGAGGCGCAACCGGGCGTCAATCCCGTGCACCAGCTCGCACTCCTGAGCCGCGCGAGCGGCGTCGACACCGTCGTCGTCGATGGCCGCGTGGTGCTGCGGAACGGCCGCTGCACCCGCGTCGACGAGGCCGAGGTCTATGCGGCCGTCAAGAAGACGGTTAATCGGCGCATGCGGCGGCTCGGCCTCTCACCCTCGCTTGCGTGGCAGGTGGTGCGCTGAGCCGAGTTGAGCGCGAGCCCTCCTTAGTCGTCAGCCGCCGCGACGCGCGCGACCCTCGTCGCGCTGCCCATGCGCGCCTCGTAGATCTGGTTCGCGATGTCGCCGACCAGAACAGACGAGGCGACGCAACTCCACACGACGGTTTCGAGAATGTGCCAATCGAGTGGCTGGTCGAGACCGAAGACGCCAAGGATCACGCGGATCTCGAAGAAGGTCAGCGCCACGGCGTAGCTGCGGATCATCCACTGGCGATGATACGTAAACTGGCGCCGCAAGGCGAAGTAGAGACCGAACAGCGTGCAGATCACCAGAGTCGACGACTGGATCATGGTCTCGATCGTGAAGGACCGCGCCGCGCCCTGGGCCTCGTCCTGATATTGGATATAGAGACCAACAGGTGCGAGGACGAGCACGCCGATCACGTAGATCGTGCCGATCGTCCGGTGCACCACGGTGTGGCGCTGTCGCAGGCTCGCCCAGAACTGGAATGGCGCCAGGATGAGCGCGCACCCGCCGGCCAGGCCATGAGGCAGGAGCCACCACTTGAAGGGCTCGTAGTGGTTCCAGACGGGATTCGCGGCATCGATGATGAAGCGCTCGTTGTGATAGAGCACGTAAGCCATCATCGCGACGATCACCGCAAAGACCGGATATTTCAGCCGAAATCCACCGGCGGCCGGCGCCGGCATCACACCCGTCGTGT
The DNA here is from genome assembly GCA_035280245.1 of Allostellaceae bacterium. Taxonomy (GTDB): domain Bacteria; phylum Pseudomonadota; class Alphaproteobacteria; order ATCC43930; family CGMCC-115725; genus DASZHJ01. The sequence goes on along the minus strand of DATEGF010000048.1, from coordinate 2,411 downwards.
TCGTCATTCTATCCCCTCCGATAGGACCTCCCCGAGGTCATCGCCATTATGCCATAGCGCGGCCGGAATCGGGCCGACAGAGTATGGGTGTCGGGAATATAGAGAGCAGCGAAGCGGGACCGGTGAGACCTGCGTCACAGGGCAGGCGGCCCTCAGGTCTGGAACTGCTCCTTGAGGATGCGTTCCTCGAGGTTGTGCTCGGGGTCGAAGAGCACGGTTTGGGCGACGGCGCGGGTCTCCTTGACGGTGACTTCGACGACGTCCCGGACCTCGGTGAAATCGGCGGTGGCGCTCACCGGCCGCTTCTCGGCCTCGAGCGTCTCGAGGCGCACGGTGGCGGTGCGCGGCAGCAGTGCACCGCGCCAGCGCCGCGGCCGGAAGGCCGTGATCGGCGTCAGCGCGAGGATGTCGGCGCCCAGCGGGATGATCGGCCCGTGGGCCGACAGATTGTAAGCGGTAGAGCCCACCGGGGTCGCCACCAGGATGCCGTCGCACATGAGCTCGTCGACACGCACGACCCGGTCGACGCTGACGCGGATCTTCGCGGCCTGCCGGCCTTGCCGCAGCAGCGACACCTCGTTGAAGGCAATCGCACGCTGCTCCACGCCGCTCCGGTCTCTCGCCACCATCTCCAGCGGATAGAGCGCCACGCTCTGCGCGCGCGCGAGCCGCGCCGGCAGTCCCGCGGCCTCGTAGGTGTTCATCAGGAACCCGACGCTGCCGCGATGGACGCCGTAGATCGGCACGCGCAGCTCCAAAAACCGGTGCAGCGTCTCCAGCATGAAGCCGTCGCCACCCAGCGCCACGATCACCTCGGCTCGCTCGGGCTCGGCGTTGCCGTATTCGCGCGTGAGCTCCGCGAGTGCCGCTTGCGCGGCATCGTGATCGCTTGCGACGAAGGCGATCTTTTCGGGCGGCCGGCTGAAAAAGGCCAAGCGAGTCAGCCGCCGGTCACGTTCATGTGCCGTTCGACGGCAGGCACCTGGTGCCGGCGGTCGATCACGAAGTCATGGCCCTTGGGTTTGCGAGAGATGGCCTCGTGGATCGCCGCTTCGAGCGGTTCGTCGCTCTCGGAGGCTCGCACGGGCTTGCGCAGGTCCGCAGCATCGTGCTGGCCGAGGCACATGTAGAGCGTGCCCGTGCAGGTGAGCCGCACGCGGTTGCAGCTCTCGCAGAAATTATGGGTGAGCGGCGTGATCATGCCGAGCCGACCGCCGGTCTCGCGCACACGGTAATAGCGTGCGGGGCCGCCGGTGCGGTAGTCGGTCTCCTCGAGCGTCCAGCGCTTGTTGAGCTCCGCGCGCACCATCGAGAGCGGCAGATACTGCTCGAGCCGCGCGCCCTCGCCGACCTCGCCCATCGGCATCACCTCGATGAAAGTGAGGTCGTGGCCTTCCTCGCCGCACCACTTGACGAGGTCGTGGAACTCGCCGTCGTTGACGCCCTTCAGCGCCACCGAGTTGATCTTGATCGCGAGCCCCGCGCGCTTCGCCGCGGCAATCCCACCCATCACCTGCTCGAGCTTGCCCCAGCGGGTGATGGCGGTGAATTTCGCGGGATCGAGCGTGTCGAGCGAGACGTTGATACGACGCACGCCGGCGGCGCGGAGTTCGTCGGCATAGCGAGCCAGCTGGCTCCCGTTAGTGGTGAGGGTGAGCTCGTCGAGGGCGCCGCTTTCGAGATGCCGGCCGAGGCCGCGGATCAGGCTCATCACGTTCTTGCGCACCAGCGGCTCGCCGCCGGTGAGGCGCAGTTTCCGAACACCCAGTCGGACGAAGGCGCCGCAGACGCGCTCGAGCTCCTCGAGGCTCAGGATCTCCGCCTTCGGCAGGAAGGTCATGTCCTCCGCCATGCAATAGACGCAGCGGAAGTCGCAGCGGTCGGTCACGGACACGCGGAGGTAGGTGATAGTGCGGCCAAACGGGTCGATCATTCCTGGCAAAACCCTGAAATCGCTCAATGTTTTCTGATGCCGGCAGCAGTCAGCCTATAACATAATGTCGCCAAAGGGAAATTGCGCGGGGCGGCCCGGGCGCAAGCCTGTTTCCAATCCACGAAACTTGACGCCGTTCCCGGAGCGAGCGAGGGTCGCTCGAGCAACAAATCCGGGAGGCACCCAAATGAAGGCGAAATTTGCGCTCGCGCTCGCGAGCGTCGCGCTGGCTGGCGTCGCCATGCTTCTGCCCGCTCAGGCGCAGATGCAGAAGGTGAAGGTCGCGACCGAAGGGGCTTATGCACCCTTCAACTTTAAGGACACCAACGGCCAGCTCCAGGGCTTCGACGTCGACATCGCGAAGGCGCTTTGCGCCAAGGCCAAATTCGACTGCGAGATCGTGGCGCAGGATTGGGATGGCATCATCCCGGGCCTGCTCGCCAAGAAGTACGACGCGATCATCGCGAGCATGTCGATC
>DATEGF010000047.1:0-13192 GCA_035280245.1 Allostellaceae bacterium | reverse complement strand
CACCGCGTTGAGCGCATGGTCGGCATCGGCGAGCGGCGCACCGAAGATGGCGACGACGGCATCGCCGATGAACTTGTCGACGATGCCGTGGTGACGTTCCACGATCTCGGTGACCGCCGAAAAGTAGGTGTTGAGCGCGCTCGCGAGCTGCGCGGGATCGAGGTATTCGGAGACGCGCGCGAAGCTCGCGAGGTCGGTGAACAGGATCGAGACCGTCCGCGTCTCGCCGCCGAGCTTCGGCATGTCGCCGCTCACCGCCATGCGCTCGACCTCGGACGACGGCAGGTAAAGCGCGAAGGCCTTCGTCATGAAGCGGCGCTTCCGATCGGTGACGCTGAAGCGGTAAGTCAGGCTCGCCCCATAGGCCGCCGCGATGGTGGCCAGCCCATTGAGCAGCGGCAATACCAGCGTCGCCCGCGAAAACGCGAAGACACAGGCGGCCGTCCACGCCGCGATGATCCCGAAGCGCGCCACCCGCGCCAGGAGCACGGGAAGCCCCATGACCGTCGCGCTGGTCGCGGCCGCGAGGGCCAGCAAGAGTGTCCAGCGCAGCCACGGGACCGCCGGAACCCATCCGTCACCGCGCAGCAGATTCGCGATCGCCGCCGCGTGGATGTAGACGCCGGGAATGGTGTCGCGCCGAAGGTCGCCGCGGATCAACTCGCGCATCACGGGCACGACGCAGCGCTCGGGCGCGTTCAACCCCTCGGCGCTGGTAGCAAAGCGCTCGGCGGTGAGCTGGCGGTCCTCCACGTCGAGCGTGGTGCCGACGAGGACCGCGCGACCACCGAAGTGCTCCTTGAAATAGTCCGCCTTCCCCGCTTCGGCGCACGCCACCAGATCGGCGAAGGAATAGGTCGGCACCGCGCCCGGTCGGGTATCGAAGTTCACGCCGAGCTCATTCGTCTCCGCGATCTTCACATGGGCCTCGCCGAGACGAACCGTGCCGTCCGCCTCGCGTCGGGGGGTCGCGTGGAGCACGCGCGCTGCCAGATCAAGCGCGAAGCCGGGCTCGTCCATCACCGGCCCGCCGGCGGCGCCGACCGTGAAGAAGAGCTGCACCTTACGCACGACTCCATCGGCATCCTCCACCAGATTGACCGAGCGCACGTTCTCCACGCCGGCCGCCCGCTGGTAACCGATGTAGGGCTCTATGGGCTTCGCCTGGAGTTGCTGCTTGCTCAGCACGACCCGATTCTCGTTCGCACCCTTGCGCAGACTCCGCAGGAAGCTTCGCTCGAAACCGGGGATGAGCGTCTCGACCGATGTCGAATAGGTAACGTCGTACCCGACCACGGTCGCGCCCGCGTCCAGCAGCGCGTCGAGCACCTTCGCCTGCTGCGGCACCCACAGGACCTCAGGCGTGTCCTGGAAGGGCGGTCGACGATAGGTCTCCTCGTCGATCCCGATCACCGCGACCGGCGCGTCCGAGAGTTGCCGAGCATCCAGCGACAGCTGGTGGCGCAGCCAGAACAGGGCATCGATGCCGAGCCCGTCGAGGCGCGAAACCCAGCCGGTGCCGGACAGGAGCGCCGCGGCGAGGGCGATGCCGGCGACCGCGGCGAGGTCGCGGCGCGTCACGTCAGAAGCGGATCAACCGCGCGAGCGGCGAGGCATCAGCCGTCGATTGCGCATCGATCTGGAACGTGACCGAGCTCGCGCCGTAATTCGCCTGGTAGGTCCCGCCCGGCGCCAGACGCACGCCGCGCTTGCCGAGATCGACGGGCTTCGCCGGCAGATCCAGCGCCACCGGCGCCGCCGAGGTGTCGACCCGCACGATCGTGAGCCGGCCCGGCTTCGGCAGCGAGATCACGGGACCCGCTGGCGGCATAGCGCGCGGCCGACCTGCGGTGGGTGTCGGCGCTGTCGCGCCGCTCGTCGATGGCGGCTTCCGGAAGACCAAGCCGCCGCTCTTGCCGCTCTGCTCGGCCGTGAGTTGCATCGACTTTCCAGCACATGCCACCGTCTTGCGGTCGACCGAGCCGCCCGAGACCGACGACTGGTCGGTCCCCACCGTCACGATGCCGCCGGCGATCGTCTCTTCCTGGCAGGAGGCGAGATAGCCGAGGACCAGCTTGCCGCCGCTCCCCAGCTGGATCTGCTTGCCTGCGGAGACGTAGTCGAAGGCCTCGACGCCCTTGACGCCCGCCGACACGTCCTCGACCAGGGCCGCGGGCGCCGCCGCCTGCGCCCAAGCGGCTTGCGCGAGCGCGCCCGGAAGCGCCATCGCCGCCGCCAATCCCAGAATCCCCCGCATGAACAAGCCCCCGATTGCCCCGACGGCACCCGCAAGGCGCCGCCGACTCCAAGACTACAGCGGTCGGGGAGGAGGCTCTAGTGAGCTGGGCTCGCGGTGCGGACCACCTGATAACCCAGCAGCCGCTCGGCGGCCTCGATGCCGCGCTGCAGGTCGCCGACCGCGTTGAAGGCCTCGAACTCGACGCCGAGGGTCACCAGCGCCTGGGCGACGGCGCCGGAGATGCCGGTCACGATCGCGGCCACGCCCATCAGCTGGCAGGCCGTCACGGTTTGCACGAGATGCTGAGCCACTTTCGAGTCCACCATCGGCACGCCCGTGATGTCGATCACCACGGCCTTGGCCCGGTTTGTGCGGATCGTCCGCAGGAGATTGTCGGTGAGCTGGCGTGCCCGATCGCTGTCGACGACGCCGATCAACGGCAGGATGAGCAGGTGGTCGCGAAGCTGCAGAGCCGGGGTCGAGAGCTCGCGGATCACCTCTTGCTGCGCGGCGATGGTCTGTTCGCGCTCTGCAATCAGCACGTCAACGATGATGCCGATGTCGAAGAAGCTCACTTTCTTGAGCGAGGCGAACGTCTCGTAGGCCGCATCGGGATCGGCGCGGCCCGCCGCGATGATGTCGGTGCCGATCGCTTTCATCAGGCCGTGGAAGGCGCCCAGGAACACCCGCGGCTCGAGTTGGACGCGGCTGTAGAGTACGCCCAGGGCGATGCGCTGCTCGGCGTAGGCGACGCCGTACTCGCCGCCGGCCAACGCCAGCAGATGCTCGCGCTTGCGGGTCTTGACCTCGGAGAGGATGCTCGGCGAGGTGAAAAGGGATGCGGCCTCGGGGAGCGCTTCGAGGGCGCTGATGAACGTTGCGACGTAGCGGTCGACGCTGCGCTCGACCAGATCGCGGATGCCGAGGATGCGCTTGATGTCGGCGGCGCCGAGCGCCACCACTGCCCTACGGCGCTCGACGTCGCGATCGGTCAGGATCACGCGAGATTGCTCGGTAAGAACCGTACGGTCCGCGAATGGTTGGCTTTGACCCATGACACCCCGAAAGGAATTGGCGTCGCCGAGAGACAGTCAAGGCCTGCGGGCAAGGCCTGCGGGATGGGGGAAGTCAATGGTGGGCGCGACTGGGATTGAACCAGTGACCCCTACGATGTCAACGTAGTGCTCTCCCGCTGAGCTACGCGCCCACGCAAGGCGGGGCATGTACCCCAAATTGCCAGGGACTGGCAAGCCCGCCCTCGGTACGGCGGGCGCGAACCGTCAGGCCGCCAGCATCCGGGTGACCTCGTCGACGAGCTGACGCAGGTGGAAGGGCTTCGCCAGGACCGCCGCGGTCTGCTTGCCGATCTCTCGATTGCGCAAGGCCACGGCGGCAAAGCCGGTGATGAACATGACGCGGAGCGCGGGCCAGCGGATGGTGGCGCGCCGCGCGAGCTCGATGCCGTCGAGACCCGGCATCACGACGTCCGCCAGCAAGAGATCGACCGGCGCCTTCTGGAGGAGCGCGAAGGCGGCATCGCCATCGGGCGCGGAGAGCACCATATGGCCCGCGCGCGTCAAGCCGCGACTGAGGAATCGGCGGAGGTTGTCGTCGTCCTCAGCCAGCAATATGCGCGCCATTCGAATGTCCGCCGAACTCCCAAAGACCCTGCCGCAGGGCATACACTCAAAGCAAGAAGGGAAAGTTAAGGAGATGGTCGAGTTTGTTTTCCGCGGGTCGCGGGCCGCCATCTTTGTTTTTCCGCGGGTCGCGAGCCGCCACGCCAACCCTCGCGACCCGCGTAAAGGGGGAGCTGCCCGAATAATATGCGAACTCGATTGATGACATGGGCCACACGTTCCCCCTAATCTCGTCACCATGGATGGTCGTGTGGAGCTGGGCGCGTCGGTCGACCCGCCGTTCGAGGTGGCGGAGCCCGGCCAGCAGCAGGTGGCCCTGGTCTGCGCCTCCCCGCACAGCGGCAGCGACTATCCCGCGGCGTTCCTCGCGGCGTCCCGTCTCGATGCGTTGACGCTACGGCGCTCGGAGGACAGCTTCGTCGACGAGATATTCGGCTCTGCGATCGCGCTGGGGGCGCCGCTCCTCAAGGCGCGCTTCCCGCGCGCCTACCTCGACCCGAACCGCGAACCCTATGAGCTCGATCCCACGATGTTCGCGGACCCGCTGCCGGCTTACGTGAACAGCCGCTCGCCGCGGGTGCAGGTCGGGCTCGGCACCATCGCTCGCGTGGTGGCGACAGGCGAGGAGATCTATGCCCACAAGCTCCGCTTCGCGGACGCGCTGTCGCGCGTCGACCGGCTCTACCGTCCTTATCACCAGGAATTGCGTCGGCTGCTCGCCGCGACGAGAGAGAGCTTCGCGGGCTATCTGCTGATCGATTGCCATTCCATGCCGTCGACCGCGGGGCCCGGCGAGCGCGAGTTCAAGCGCAGCGGCGTCGACATCGTGCTCGGCGACTGCCACGGCACCTCGTGCCATCCCGTGATCATGGAGACGGCGCAGCGCATCCTGACGGCCAAGGGCTATCGCGTGGTGCGCAACGCGCCCTATGCCGGCGGCTTCACCACCAGCCATTACGGCGCGCCGCAAGGCGGGCGGCACGCGATCCAGATCGAGATCAACCGCGCGCTCTACATGGACGAGCGCAGCATCGAGCGGAAGCCGTTCCTCGGCCGGATGACCGAGGACATGAGCGACCTCATGTCGGCGCTCGCCGCGCTGCAGCCGCGCCAGCTCAAGGCGGCATGACCGCACGCGCCGCGCCGAAGGCGGGCAGCCCCATCATTCGCGATTCCAAGGACGCCGATCTTCCCGCGATCGCCGCGATCTACGGCCACCATGTCAGTCACGGCTTCGGCTCCTTCGAGGAGGTGCCGCCAGGCGTCGAGGAGCTGGCGAATCGCCGGCGCGAGATCCTGGCGAAACGGCTGCCTTACCTGGTCGCCGCCCAGGGCGACGGGAGTGTGCTCGGTTACGCCTACGCGTCCTCCTATCGGACGCGCTCGGCCTATCGTTTCACCGTCGAGGACTCGATCTACGTATCGCCCCAGGCGGCGCGGCGCGGCATCGGGCGCCGGCTGCTGGAAGCCTTGATCGAGCGCTGCACCGCACTGGGCTATCGTCAGATGATCGCGGTGATCGGCGACAGCGGCAACGACGGCTCGATCGGGCTCCATCAGTCGCTGGGCTTCGCGCGCGCGGCGCTGCTGCCCACGATCGGATACAAGCGCGGCCGCTGGATCGATTGCGTGATGATGCAGCGCCCACTTGGACCTGGCGCAGGCGCACCACCGGTCGAGATCGCGAAACCTTGAAACCGGGGCCATCGGCCCAACCTCTGCTCTGGAAGCCACGCAGCTTTCGCGAGGTCGCACCATGGTCGAGACCACCTATGCGGGCGCAGAGGCCCCGGCCCGGCATCGCGCGCCCTCGCCCAACGCGGACTTCACCATCGCCCAAGACTGGAGCGCCTATAGCGCCGAGGAGCACGATATCTGGCGCACGTTGTTTCATCGCCAGGAGTCGGTGCTGAAGGGCCGGGCCTGCGAGGAGTTCCTGGCGGGCGTGCGCGACCTCGGTGTGGTCGCCGACGAGATCCCGGACTTCCGGCGGCTCAACGACGTACTCGGCGCCGCCACGCAGTGGTCGATCGTGGCTGTGCCGGGCCTGGTGCCGGACGCGGTCTTCTTCGAGCATCTCGCCAACCGTCGCTTCCCCTCGACCTGTTTCATCCGCCGGCGCGATCAGCTCGACTACCTGCAGGAGCCCGACATCTTCCACGACATCTTCGGCCACGTGCCGATGCTGATGAATCCGGTGTTCGCGGACTACATGCAGGCCTACGGCCAAGGCGGGCTCAAAGCGCTCGGTCTGGGCGCGCTGCACAACCTGGCGCGGCTCTATTGGTACACGGTGGAGTTCGGGCTGATCGAGACGCGAGCGGGGCTGCGCATCTACGGCTCGGGGATCGTCTCCTCGAAGGGCGAGTCGGTCTATTGCCTGGAGGACCCGCGCCCCAATCGTCTGGGCTTCGACCTCATGCGGGTGATGCGGACCCGCTATCGCATCGACGATTTCCAGACCACGTACTTCGCGATCCGCGGCTTCGACGAGCTCTTCGAGGCCACCCGCCCCGATTTCACGCCCTATTACGCCGAGCTCGCGCGTCAGGCCGACATCGAGGTCGCGGCCATCCTCCCGACCGACCGCGTGCTGCACCGCGGGCGAGCGGCCTGAAAAAAATTGGGCCGCGGTTGCCCACGGCCCAAGTTTAGGGAGGAAACGCCTAAGAAGACGTACGGCAGGGCGAACCATGCCGCGCTGCACAATATGATCGAGCTGACCCCACCTTTCAAGCCCAAAGTCTGGGTTTTACAAACCACTAGGCCATTGTGGCATTTTTAGCACGAGGCCCAAACGAGGGCATTGATATTGCAGCGCAAACAGCACGCACCGCAGCTTAGAATTCCTCCATTCTGGCGAGCCGCGGGTCCCGTTTCGACCGTGCGAGTTGCAGCACCATTTTGTCGCAGGGCGGCTACCCCCAGAGCGCGGGCTTGGGCGGATAGACCGTGCTGCCGTCGTAGCGGAGGCCAGGCTGACGGTCTTTCGCCAGCAGGAGCGGCGCGTCGAGGTCGACGAACTCGGCGCCCTCGGCGACGAAACACGCGGGCGCCATCGCGAGCGACGTGCCCACCATGCATCCGACCATCACCCCGAAGCCCTTGGCTCGCGCCGCCTGGATCAGCGCCAAGGCCTCGGTGAGCCCGCCGGTCTTATCGAGCTTGACGTTCACCAGATCGTATTTACCCACGAGCGCCTCGACGTCCTCGCTGACGTGGCAGGATTCGTCCGCGCAGACCGGTACGGGATGCGGCATCTTCGCGAGTGCCTCGTCGCGGCCGGCGGGCAGCGGCTGCTCGATGAGCGCCACGCCGAGCTCGGCGAGCGCCGGCGCGTAGCGCTCGAAATGCTCGGGCGCCCACCCCTCGTTGGCGTCGACGATGAGCCGGGAGTTGGGTGCGGCCGCGCGCACGGCGCGCACGCGCTCGAGATCGCCTTCGCCGGTGAGCTTCAGTTTGAGGAGCGGCCGTGCCGCCTGCTCCGCGGCGGCGCGCGCCATCGCCTCGGGCTCGCCAAGGCTCAGCGTATAGGCGGTGATCACCGGGCGCGGGGGATCGATGCCGGCGAGCCGCGACACGCTCTTGCCGGAGCGCTTCGCCTCGAGGTCCCAGAAGGCCGCGTCGACCGCGTTGCGCGCGGCGCCGGGTGGCAGTGCCGTCTGCAACCCCGGGCGATCCAGCCCCTCGGCGATCGCGGGCGCGAGGCCTTCGATCGCCGCCACCACGCCGTCCACGGTCTCGCCGTAGCGGGCATAAGGCACGCTCTCGCCGCGCCCGCGATGCTCGCCGGCCACGAGCTCCGCGACCACCACCTCGGCGGTGGTGCGGCTGCCGCGGGAGATGACGAAGGGCTGGGCGAGCGGCCAGGACTCGCGGCGAACCGTGAGGCGTGTCGTTATGCCCGGCACGGGGCTCAGAGCCGATCCGCGATGGCGCCGACGCTCGTGCGGACGGGATCGACGCAGGGCAGGCCGAACGAGTCCGCGGTCTGCTTCAGGATGCTGTCCGCGGCGGAGGCGTCGAGCGCCGAGGTGTTGATCGCGATGCCGACGCACGCGACGTTGGGGCTCGTCAGCCGGCCCGCGCGCAAATTCGCCTCGATGCAGTCATGGAGGCTCGGCAGCGGATAGCCCGGCAGGCCGCGCATGTGGGTGCGAGTGGGCTCGTGGCACATGACGATCGCCGTGGGCTGCGCGCCGTGGAGCAGGCCGAGGCTCACCCCGGCGTAGGACGCGTGGTAGAGCGAGCCCTGGCCTTCGACCAGGTCCCAATGATCGTCGTCGTTGGCGGGTGTCAGCCACTCCGTGGCGCCGGAGATGAAATCCGCCACCACCGCGTCGACCGAGACGCCCTCGCCGGCGATCAGGATCCCGGTCTGGCCGGTGGCGCGGAAGTCGGCCTTTCGGCCGCGCTTTTTGAGCTCGCGCTCGAGCGCCAGCGAGGTGAACATCTTGCCGATCGAGCAGTCCGTACCCACCGTGAGCAGCCGCTTGCCCGAGCGCGGCTTGCCGCTCGCCACATGGAATTCGCGCGTGGGGTGCCGCACGTCGAAGATGCTGCGGCCGAGCTTCTCTGCCGTCGCCTTCAGGATGGGCACGTCGGCGAGGCGCTGATGCATGCCGGCGGCGAGGTCGAGGCCGCGCTCCAGCGCGCGCGTCAGCACGGGGATCCAGCTCTCCGCCACCACGCCGCCGCGATTGGCGACGCCAACCACCAGCGTCTTCGCCCCGGCCGCCGCCGCGGCCTCGACGCTCAGGTCACTGAGCTTCAGGTCCGCCTTGCAGCCGGGCAGCCGCAACTGGCCGAGGCACCAGTCCGGGCGCCAAAAGGCGACACCCGCCGCGGTCTTCGCGGCGAGCTGGTCAGCTGCATCGCCCAGAAAGAGAAGGTACGGGTGCTTGATCGACATGTAGCGGCCCCTCGGGATGCAATCGGATGACGATTGCGATACTACCGAAAACCGAGGGAAAGCAAACCGACGCGACGGCCCTAGAACTCGCCGAACAGGAAGGCCAGGAGGACGAAGCGACGGCCGGAGCGGACCTCCAGCGCCTCGTGCAGGATCGAGGAGGAGAACACGATCGCCGCACCCGTCGTGGGCCGATATTCCTGGTCGCCGTACTCCAGGAAGCGGAGCGCGCCGCCCTCGAATTCCTCGCAGTTGAGGTTGATCGACATGGCGAAGCGCCGGTGCGCCGAGATCACCTCGGAATCGTCGCGGTGGCCGTGGGCCTCGCCACCCCGCGAGCCCGTGTAGCAGCCGATTCGCATCCGCTCGCGCCGCGTGACCGGATACTGAAAGGCCTTCCGGATCTCGGGAAAGAGGCGCGAGCCGAGCCGGCCGTCGATGAAGCCCGCGGTGTCCTTGTCGACGATCCAGTGGTCGATGCGGTCGGCGCGACCGTACTCGGGGATGCGCATCTTGTAGTCGGTGGTCATGTGGTCGTCGCCGTGGCCGGGCTCGACGAAGACCTTGCCGCGGCTCTCGTAGACCTGGATCAGCCGGCGGCAATCATCGGGGCTCAGCACGTCCGGCACGACCAGAATAGGCGGGTGCGGCGTCTGCGCCGCGGTCTTGCGCTCGGCGACCAGCGCGCGGACGGCCGAGAGCGCGGCGTCCGCCTGGCCACCCGCCTCGGCCTTGAGCACGGCATAGACGTGATTGTTCTGCCGCAGCACGACCGTCGTAGGCTGGTCCCGCGTGCCAGCACCAAAGGCCGCGAACGCCTTGCCATCGCGATCGAGCAGCACCGGGACGGGCGACTGCGCCTCGCTCGCGGCCCGGGTGTTGGCGAGGGTCACGGCGAAGGTGCGGGCGCCCTCGGCCGTGAGCTCGGGCAGGGCGGCGGCGAGGGACGCCATGGCCGCCTTGACCGCGTCGCCGTCGAAGCGTGGCCAGAATGCGACCACCAGCGGATAGCCCGAGACGTCGTCGCCGCGGAGATCGATGGTCTTGCCGTCGGTGGTCATGAGAGCGCAGGGCGGCGCGATATCGCCGGCCGCGAGCGGCGCGCGGAACGCCGGTCGATCGCGCGGAAGGGTCGGAGCCGCCATTTCGTGCCTCCGGTCCTTGCTAACAGATCGCGCCAGGGCGGGCAATCGAGCGTGCCTGCGACGCGAGCGACGCTTGCAAAGCTTGCCCGCCTATGATTGAAGCAGCATTCACGGGGATTTCCGGAGCATTCGGTGGACCAGCTCGACGCGCTCGAGGCTCAATCGATCTTCATTCTGCGCGAGGCGGTGAACCGCCTTCAACCGCTCGGCATGCTCTGGTCGATCGGCAAGGATTCGAACACGCTGCTCTGGCTCGCGCGCAAGGCATTCTTCGGGCGCGTGCCGTTTCCGGTGATCCTGCTCGACACCGGCAACGAGTTCCCCGAGGTCTACGCGTTCCGCGATCGCATCATCGGCGAGTGGGGCCTCACCTACATCGACGCGCCCTGCCCCGGCGCCGAGGAGACCGATCCGTCGCTGCCGCCCAAGGCGCGCGCCGCCGCGCGCAAGACCCTCGGTCTCAAACGCATCATAGCCGAGCGCGGCTTCGAGGGCGTGATCCTCGGCATCCGCCGCGACGAGCAGGCGATCCGCAGCAAGGAGCGCATTTTCAGCCCGCGCGACGCCACCGGCAGCTGGAATTTCCGCCACCAGCCGCCGGAGTTCTGGGACCGCTTCAACGCGGAGCCGCCGCCCGGCGGGCACGTGCGCGTGCATCCGCTGCTCGGCTGGACCGAGATCGATGTCTGGCGCTACGTCGAGCGCGAGGGGATGCCGGTGGTGCCGCTTTATTTCGCGCGCGACGGCAAGCGCTTCCGCTCGCTCGGCGAGAAGGACATTACCTTCCCGGTGCCGTCCACCGCGGCCACCATCGCCGAGATCATCGTCGAGCTCGAGGCGAGCCGCGAGCCCGAGCGCGCGGGCCGCGCCATGGACCACGAGAGCGAGGACGCCTTCGAGCGCCTGCGCGCGCAAGGATATATGTGAGCAGGCACCCGGCATGACCTCGGCACCGCTGCAGCTGGTCGTGGTCGGCCATGTCGATCACGGCAAATCGACGCTGATCGGCCGCCTGCTCCACGAACTCGGCGCGCTCCCCAAGGGGAAGGCCGAGGAGCTGCGCGCGGTCAGCGAGCGGCGCGGCGTCGCGATCGAATGGTCCTTCGCCCTCGACGCCTTCCAGGCCGAGCGCGACCAGGCCGTCACCATCGACACGACCCGCGTATGGCTGCGGCTTCCCGGACGCGACATCGTGGTGATCGACGCGCCCGGCCATCGCGAGTTCCTCGCGAACATGGTGAGCGGTGCAGCGGAGGCCGAAGCCGCGCTGCTGGTCGTGGACGCCAGCGAAGGTCTGCAGGAGCAGACCCGGCGCCACGCCTATCTGCTGCGTCTCCTGGGCCTCGAGCAGATCGCGGTCGTCGTCAACAAGCTCGACCTCGTGGGATTCTCCGAGGCGCGCTTCCGCGAGCTCGAGGACGCTTCTCGTCGCTTCCTCGCGGAGCTCGGCCTGGCGCCCCGTCTGGTACTGCCGATCTCGGCGCGCCATGGCGACAATCTGACCGCGGCCAGCGCCAACCTGCCCTGGTACCGCGGACCCACCTTGAGCGAGGCCTTGCAAGCCTTCGAGTCCCGGCCCTCGCGCGACGAGCAGCCGCTGCGCCTGCCGATCCAGGATGTCTACCGACAAGACGACAAGCGGGTCCTGGTGGGCCGTATCGAGTCCGGCCGCCTCGGCGTCGGCGACACGCTGCTTTTCTCGCCCTCGAACAAGCTCGCGCGCATCAAGAGCCTGGAGGCGTGGAACGCGCCAGCGCCGGCACAGGCCGGCGCCGGTGAGTGCGTGGGGCTGGTCCTCGACCGGCCGCTCTTCGTCGAGCGTGGCGAGATCGCGAGCCATCAAGGCGATGCGCCGCGGCTCACCCACGCGTTGCACGCGACGCTGTTCTGGCTCGGCAGCGCGCCGCTCACCGCCGGCCAGCAGCTCCGCCTCGAGCTCACGACCGGCGATGCGCCGGTCACGGTGGAGTCGATCGAGCGCGTCATCGATACCGATAGCTTGGCCGCCAGCCCGGTCGATCGGGTGCAGCGCGATCAGGTGGCCGAAGTGGTCCTCCGGAGCCGTGCCCTGTTGGCGCTCGACGAACATGCGCGCCTGCCGCGCACCGGCCGCTTCGTCCTGCGCGTGAATGGCGAGACGGTCGCGGGCGGATTGGTCTCGCTCCGCGATCATCCCGACCAGCGCCATGCCGTGGGCCTCAAGCCCGAGAACCTGACGCCGGTCGATCACAAAGTGACGCGCACGAGCCGCGCGACGCGGTTCGGGCACCGGGGCGGCATCCTCTGGTTCACCGGGCTATCCGGCGCCGGCAAGTCGACGCTCGCGATGGCGATCGAGCAGCATCTGTTCCGCAGGGGTTATGCCGTTTACGTTCTCGACGGCGACAACGTGCGCAGCGGTCTCAACGCAAACCTCAGCTTCTCGCCGGAGGACCGCGTCGAAAACATCCGGCGGGTAGGCGAAGTCGCCGCGCTCTTCGCGGACGCGGGATTCCTCTGCATCACCGCCTTCATCTCGCCCTACCGCACGGACCGCGCGCGGGCGCGCGAGGCAGGCGGCGACGCCTTCCATGAGATCTATATCCACGCCGATCTCGAGACCTGCGAGCGGCGCGACCCCAAGGGACTCTACCGACGAGCGCGGGCGGGCGAGATCGCGGAGTTCACGGGCGTGTCGGCCCCTTATGAGCCGCCGGAGACGCCGGAGCTCCTGGTGGACACGGCGCGCGAGCCGATCGAGGCCTGCGTCGAGCAGATCCTCCGCTACATCGCGGCGTCATTCGCCATCAAATCGCGGCCATGAGCGGGACTCTGATCCGCTTGGATCGAATCAGTGCGTCGATCTCTCGTTTTGTCGGATCGTCCGCCGCCGACGAAGACGGATTTACTCGAATTCGGTTCCGTGACCAATGAGCGGCGTGTTGTCGAGCGTGAACGTGGCCGGCTTCATGGAGTCCGAGGGCGGTGGAATATCGATCTTGGCGCCGATCTGCTTAAGGAGCGATGCGTTGTCGAAAAAGATTGTTTCGCCCCACAGGTCATCTCCCTTGAAGTGCCAGACGACGACTGCTCGTATCTTCACAGGCTTCCCAGTTGGTGGCCATCCCAGGAATGTGCCGAGATGCGTGCCGCGCCACTCGTTCTCGGTGACGATACACGATCCGTCGGCGCACAGGACGCGACGGACTCGCACTGTGAAGTCAGGAAAGCCTTCCCAATGCTTGCGATAGCGTTCCGCCGTCTGCTCCGGACCGAC
>DATEGF010000046.1:0-2279 GCA_035280245.1 Allostellaceae bacterium | reverse complement strand
CGCTCCGCACGCGCGGCGGCAATGCCGGCCGCGACTCCGGCGACGATCGCGGCCCGACCAACCGTCGCGAGCACCTTCGCCGAGCGCTTGAGCGCCGCTTTGATTTTCCTCCGCCGCCTCTCGTCTTGCGCCCGCTTCTGGGCCTCTTTTAGTAACCGGTCGGCCTCGCGTGCAGCGGCCTGCGCCCATTTCCTGGCCTGCTTTGCAGCCTTGACGGCTGCCTTCTTGAACCGATCTCCGCGTGTCGCCATGGGTCAGTTCCTCCCTTATTGGTACGCCGTCGCGATGCGCTCCAAACGTGCCTGAATCTCGGCTTCCGGCAGCCAGCGGCCGTTGACCATTACACCAGCCCGCCGTCCGACGTTCGCGAGGTCGGTCAGAGGGTTCCCGTTCAAGAGGATCAGATCGGCGCGTTGCCCCGCAGCCACGGAGCCGAACTCTTGCTCGGCACCGAAATAGCGCGCCGGGTTGCGCGTGCCGGCCTGGAGAATCTGTTGCGGCGTCAGTCCCGCCGCCACCATGCTGCTCATTTCGCGGTGAATCGAGAAACCAGGCACACTGTAGAGCTGCGGCGAGTCGGTGCCGAACGCGATGGGACAGCCCGCGCTCTGCAGGGCCTTCAGGATGCGACGGCGCAGCGCCAGCGTGGTCTCGCGCTGCCGCGGTGAAAGCTGATTCCCCTGCCGCATTTGTGTCAGCTGCTGCATCCAGTTGTTGCGCCACGCCTGTGGCACGTAGCGGACTTCCGGTCGGGCGGCGAGCAGCTCGAGATCTTCGGTGCCCATGAACGTTTCCCACAGCGCGAGCGTGGGTACGGTCCACGCGCGCGCCTTGCACGTCGCGTCTACGACCGCTTGCAGCTTGGCGTCACTGGCGGAATCCGGGCCGCCAATGGTCTCGACGTAGTTGTCCAGATGCTCGATCGAGATCTGTCCGGACTCGAGCGCGTGATAGACGCCGACCGCATCGGGAACGTGACCGCCAAACCGCAGGCCCACCCGTTTGGCGGTCGCCACGATCGTGTCGTACGTCTCGCGACTCAAGCCTTCGTGGATCTTGAGGTGATCGAAGCCCGCGGCTTGTTGCTCCTCAACCAGACGCCGGCCGACTTCGGGCGTGGGAGCCGCGTTGCCGGTCAGAGCCGGTCCCGGGACCCAGAGGCGCGGGCCCAGCAACTCGCCGCGCGCGATGCGGGCCTTGAGCTCGAGGTGTGGGAGCTGGCCTTGCATCCCGCGGACGGTCGTCACGCCATTCGCCACATAGAGGAAGAGGACGTTCTCGGTGAGCTCGGGCCCGGCACTGGGATTCGGGAAGTGCCCGTGCATTTCGGCGAAGCCGGGCATCAGGTACTTGCCGCTGCCGCTCACGGTCGTGGCACCCGTCGGCGCGCGCACCCGAGCCGCCGGACCCACCTCGGTGATGCGGTTGCCTCGGACGATCACGGTCTGATGCTCCAGGACACCGTCGCGATTCATCGGGACGACGTTCACGTCGACGAAGGCAACGACGGGCTCGGAGCCCTGCGGGGCGAGCGCCGCCATGGCGAGACCGGTGACGAGGATTGGTGTACGCATGGTCACGCAATCTGCGCGCCTCGAAAGGGCCTGCAAGTGGCCAAACGTCCGGTGAGCATCAGGCTCAGTCGACGCGCGCGTGACTCCTTGCACAGCTCGGTCCCGTACATTTCAAGAATGGACGGGATTGCGGTCAAGCTCGAGCGCCTGAAGCGCGAAGCCAAGAAGGAATGGAAGCGCAAATGGCGCGCGACCACCAAGAAGACGCCCGCCGATTGGCGCCACCTCGCCGGCGACGTCGCGCTCGCGTTTCTCAAGATCGGCATGATCATCGTCCTGCCGTTCGCCGTGCTGGTGCGAGGGTCGGTCTTCATCTACGAGCACGGAGACACACCCGTCTGGGTCGCGGTGCTGACGGCCGCGTTCCTGACCGGCGGCGTGATCACAGGCTATGCGGTCTGGCTCGCGCGCAAGTTCACCAAGGCGGGCGGGCGGCATGGACGGGCGCTGATCATGCCCGTGGCGAAGTGGGTGGCGCTGCCGCTGGTCGTCTTTTACTGCAGTTATTCCTTACTCTATCTCGCCAGCGTCAACGCCAAATCGCCACCGGTGCGCGCCTACTATTACTCGGTGCATCCGCTGCTGCGGCTCGCCCTGTCGACCCTGATCCTCGTCGATCGGGACATGCTCATTACCGACACAGGCCGCCAACCCGAGGACTACGCGAAGATGGGATTGCCGGCCAACACCCGCACGCGCCACTAC
>DATEGF010000045.1:0-20983 GCA_035280245.1 Allostellaceae bacterium | reverse complement strand
TGCCGATGCAGCTCGAGCGGCGCTGAGCCTCAGCTCGGCGCCTCCTCCTCGAGGGACAGCAGGCTTGCGTTACCGCCGGCGGCGGTGGTATCGACGGAGAGCGTCCGCTCGAGCGCGAAGCGGTAGAGGTAGTGCGGGCCGCCGGCTTTGGGGCCGGTGCCGGAGAGACCCTCGCCGCCGAACGGCTGCACGCCCACGACGGCGCCGATCATGTTCCGGTTGACGTAGGTGTTGCCGACCTTGAGTCGGTGGTGCACGGCCTCCACGGTCTCGTCGATCCGGCTGTGGATGCCGAGGGTGAGGCCGTAGCCGGTCGCCGCGATCGCATCGAGCAGCTGGTCGAACCGGCTCCGCTGCCAGCGCACGACGTGGAGAATCGGCCCGAACACCTCGCGATCGAGCCGGCCGATGCGATCGATCTCGAAGGCGCGCGGCGCGAAGAAGGTGCCGTTCTCGGCCTCGGGCGGCAGCACGCACTGATAGAGGAGCGAGCCCTCGCGCGCCATCCGCTCCGCGTGCTTCTGGAGGTTGCCGCGCGCGTCCTCGTCGATCACGGGACCCACATCGGTCGAGAGCAGCGCGGGGTCGCCGATGGCGAGCTCCGCCATCGCGCCCTTGAGCATGGTGACGACGCGGTCGGCGATGTCCGCCTGCACGCAAAGAATTCGCAGCGCCGAGCAGCGCTGACCCGCGCTGTTGAAGGCGGAAAGAAGCACGTCCTGCACGACCTGCTCGGGGAGCGCGGAGGAGTCGACGATGAGCGCATTCTGCCCACCCGTCTCGGCAATGAGCGGCACCATGGGCCCGCCGCGCTGTGCCAGCACCAGATTGATCGCGCGAGCGGTCTCGGTCGAGCCGGTGAAGGCGATGCCGGCGACGCGGGGATCCCCGGTGAGGCGTGCGCCCACCGTGGCGCCGTCGCCCGGCAGCAGATGCAGCGCGTCCACCGGCACGCCCGCCTGATGCATGAGGCGAACCGCCGCGGCACCCACCATGGGTGTCTGCTCCGCGGGCTTCGCGATCACGGCATTGCCCGCGACGAGTGCCGCCGCGATCTGGCCCGTGAAGATCGCCAGCGGAAAATTCCAGGGGCTGATGCAGGCGAAGATGCCGCGGCCGTGCAGCTCGAGCGCATTGCGCTCGCCGGTTGGGCCGGGCAGTAGCACCGGCGCGAAATCGGCGCGGGCGCGCATCGCGTAGTAACGGCAGAAGTCGACGGCCTCGCGCACTTCCGAGACCGCGTCGGGAATGGTGCGGCCGCCCTCGCGAACGATCAGCGCTACCAGCGCCGGGAGCCTGCTCTCGTAGAGATCGCCGACGCGCTCGAGGATCGCGGCGCGATCGCCCACCGGCATTGCATCCCAGTCGGGCGCGGCGGTCGCCGCGCGGGCGAGCGCGCGCTCGACGTGCTCCGCGCTGGCGTCCGCGACCGTACCGACCGTGCGCGCGCGATAGCTGGGGTCACGCGCGGGACGCGTCGATCCCTCGAGATCGGTGCCGCCGACGATGGGCGCCGCGGTCCAGGCGTGCCGCGCGGCGGCCTCGAGCTCTATCTTGAGCGCCGCGAGCGCGGTGCGGCTCGAGAGGTCCGGCCCCGAGGCATTGCGCCGCTCGGCGCCGTAGAGGTCGCGCGGCAACGGAATGCGGGGGTGCGGTTTCCGCTGCAAGCCGCGGAGCCGAGCCACGGGATCGGTGATGATCTCGTCGATCGGCGCCTTGTCGTCGACGATGCGGTTCACGAAGGACGTATTTGCGCCGTTCTCCAGAAGGCGGCGCACCAGATAAGCCAGCAGGTCCTCGTGACTGCCGACCGGCGCGTAGACGCGGCAGGGCTGAGCGAGCTTGTCCGCGCCGACGATCTGCTCGTAGAGCGCCTCGCCCATGCCGTGGAGACGCTGGAACTCGTAATCCTTCCGTGTGCCAGCGAGCTCGAGGATCGCCGCGAGCGTGTGGGCGTTGTGGGTCGCGAATTGCGCGTAGAACGCATCGGGCGCAGCGAGCAGCCGGCGCACGCAGGCAAGGTAGGAGACGTCGGTCGCGACCTTGCGCGTGAAGACGGGATAGCCCGCGAGGCCGCGCTCCTGGCTGCGCTTGATCTCGCTGTCCCAATAGGCGCCCTTGACTAGCCGCACCATGAGACGCCGCCGTGCGCGACGAGCGAGATCGGAGAGCCAATCGATCAGCGGCAGGCAGCGTTTCTGATAGGCCTGGATCGCGAGACCGAAGCCGTCCCAACCGGCAAGCGCGGGATCGAGCGCCAGCACCTCGATGATGTCGAGCGAGAGATCGAGCCGCTCGGACTCCTCGGCATCGACAGTGAACCCGATCCCCTTCGCCTTGGCGTGCCGCGCGAGGGTGAGTACGAGCGGTGTCAGCTCCTTGAGCGCGCGCTCGCGTTGCGCCTCCTCGTAGCGCGGATGCAGCGCCGAGAGTTTCACCGAGATGCCGGGCGCCGCGAACACGTCGGCGCCACCCACCGCGGTGCCGATCGCGGTGATGGCGGCCTCGTAGCTCTCGAAGTAGCGGCGGGCGTCGGCGGCGGTGCGCGCGGCCTCGCCGAGCATGTCATAGGAATGACGATAGCCCTGCTTCTCCGCGGAGCGCGCGCGCTCGAGCGCCTCGGCAATCGTGCGGCCCATGACGAACTGGCGGCCGAGGATGCGCATGGCGGCGGTGACGGCCTGGCGCACTACCGGCTCGCCCGATCGCGCGACCAGGCGCTTCAAGACGCCTCCGAGATCGCGTTCGTCGCCCTCGGACCGGAAGAGCCGGCCGGTAAGCATCAGCGCCCAGGTCGACGCATTGACGAAGAGCGAGTCCGATTGTCCCAGATGCTGCGACCAGTCGGCTGGGCCGAGCTTGTCGCGGATCAGGCGATCGACGGTGTCGGAATCGGGAATGCGCAGGAGCGCCTCGGCGAGACACATGAGCACGATCCCCTCCTTGGAGGCGAGCGCGTATTCGTGCAGGAAGGCATCGAGGCCGCCTTTGCCCAAGCGTTGCCGGCGCACCTCGACGACCAGGCCGCGGGCTCGCACGGCGATGCGATCGAGGGCGTCGGGCGCGAGCTCCGCGGCGGCAAGGATGCGCTCCACCACCGCCGTCTCGTCCTCGCGATAGGCCGCGAGGATCGCCGCCCGGAGCGGCGATGGCGGGGCCGGCGCGTCGCGATAGACGAAGCTCATGGGCGCGCGAGCGCCGCGAGCGTCTCGGGCATCGGGAAACCGTCGCGGAGCGGATCCTCCGGCTCGATTACGAAGCTCGCGGTGCCGGAGTAATAGGCGCGGCCGCCGACGCGCACGACGACGGCGGGCCGATTGCCGGCCCGCGCCTCGCGCAAGAGCTCG
This sequence comes from Allostellaceae bacterium, assembly GCA_035280245.1. Classification (GTDB taxonomy): domain Bacteria; phylum Pseudomonadota; class Alphaproteobacteria; order ATCC43930; family CGMCC-115725; genus DASZHJ01. The sequence goes on along the minus strand of DATEGF010000045.1, from coordinate 17,636 downwards.
CCGGTGAAGGGCTCGCCGGTTAATCCGCGAAAGACGCGCCGGCCGCCGATCGGCAGAGCCCCGCGCGCGTGGTCGAGGGCGAGCCGGGCGGTGACGCCGCTCCCCGTCGGGCTGCGATCCACCTGGCCCGCTCCGAAGATGCAGAGGTTGAGCGAGGGCGTGCCGTCGCCGGGCCTTGCGTCATCGGTCAGGATTGTGCCGTAGAGGAAGGCGAGATCGGCGGCATCGGGATGCTCGAGCACCACCTGGGCGCGGGTCGCGGCGGTGATCTCGCGTCCGGCGTGGATGAGCGCGTCGAGCGCCGTCTCGTGCATCGAGAGGCCGATGCGCGAAGCCGGCAGGATCGCGTAGAAGGCGCCGCCGAACGAGATGTCGAGACCGACGCGGCCGAAGCGCTCGGTCGAAATCGAGAGATCGAGATGGCTCGCGAAGGCCGGCACGCTCTCGAAGGTGACGGCGCCCGTACCGGTCTCGCCAACCTCGACGGTGACGCGCACGACGCCGCAGGGGCATTCGAGATTGAAGGTCGTGAGCGGACGCTGCACCGGCACCAACTTGTGCTCGACCGCCCAGCGGCCGATCGCGATGGTGGCGTGGCCGCACATGGTGCTGTAGCCGGAATTGTGCGTGAAGAGCACGGCGAGATCGGCCTCGGGATGACTGGGCTCGACGGGGATCACGCCGTACATGTCGGCGTGGCCGCGTGGCTCCAGCATGAGCCGCCGGCGGATGTGGTCGAGCTTCGCCTGGGCGTGGCGCCGCTTTTCGAGGATGGTGGCACCGGGGAGCGCGGGATAGCCGTCGGTGATGATGCGCACGGGCTCGCCCGCCGTGTGCATGTCGAGGGTGCGGTAGGTGTCGCCCTTCACGGGAATTGGCCTTCGGTCGTGACCGGGATGCGAAGGCGTAGCACGGGTGGCCGCCGTGGTGAAATGCCGGTTGCGGAAAGCCGCGGACGCAGTGTACTCGTATCACCAATCAAGGGCGTTTTCACGGTGATATGAAGACTTCAGCCGATGCGGCGGCCGAGCCGATTCCCGGCACCCGCGCCGCGGTTCTGCCATTGATCGGCGGACCGCTCTGCCTCGATTTCACCAACACGGCCCATGGCCGCGGCACGCCCGGCCATACCGACAATCTCGTCGACTATGCGGCGTTGATCGCGTGGAGCAAGCACGCCCAAGCGATCGATCGCCATGAGGCCGAGACGCTGATGGCGTCGGCGGCGCGGCATCCGCGCACGGCCGAGGCGGTGCGCCGCCGCGCGGTCGAGCTCCGCGAGCGCCTGCACCGGTGTTTCCTCGCGCTCAACCGCGGCGGCAAGGCCGAGCCCGTCGATCTCCAGGGCATCAACGAAGAGCTCACCCACGCGCTGCCGCATGCACGGCTCGAGCCGGACGGTGGCGGATTTACCTGGACCTGGGACAAGACGACCGCGCTCGACCGAATGCTGTGGCCGATCGTGCGCTCGGCGACCCAGCTGCTGACAGCGCCGGAGCTTCCGCGCGTCAAGCAATGCGCGGGACGTGGCTGCAGCTGGCTCTTTCTCGATACCTCCAAGAACGGCAGCCGCCGCTGGTGCGAGATGGAGGTCTGCGGCAGTCGGGCTAAGGCCCGTGCCTACTACGCGCGCCGCAAGGCGGAAGAGAAAGTGCGCTAGACATCACCCTGTCCCTCTGCCCTGGGGAAGGGGCAGAGGGACCGCCGCTTCGGTGGGGTGCGGATGAAGCGGCGCGGGGTGACGAACGGGATGCGGTCGAGCCTGCGCTCACAATCCCCGATGGGCTTGGCGCAGGTCGTCCGCCGTGATCATGCCGGACTTCTTCGTGTCGATTTCCGTGAAATGCTCGCGCGTGCCGGCGAGGTACTCGTCCTTGGTGACTTTGCCATCGCCATGCTGATCGAGGGTCTTGAAGAGCGTCTCTCGGCGATCGAGCGAGCGCTGCACCTGCGCCTTGCGCGTCGGGCTTGCGCGGTCGAGGGAGCGCTTCGCCGCCGCCATGAACTCGTCGTGATCGACCACGCCGTCATGATTGGCGTCGAGCCGGTCGAATTGAGCCGAGGCGAAGCGCTCGGCATCCTGCAGCGTGACGAAGCCTTTGCGGTCGAGGTCGAGACGGGCGAGGTAGCGATCGGCCCAATCGCGGCGCGGTGCCGGCTGTGCCGCGTTGCTCTGGGCATATGCAGAGATCGGCACCAGCACCGCAATGATCAGCGGCAATGTGCGAAACACGGGGGACATCGGGAGCCTCCTTAGGGGTTGCGCGGGTTTTGGTTTCCCGCGATGCGGGCAGTATGTTCCCCGTTTGTTCTTGTACTGTCAAGCCGAATCTCATCGAAAATCGTGACTGCGGACCGCGAGTTCGGGACCGCTTGGGCGGAGCACGTGCGACGCGGGCTCGGTGAGGCGCGCTAGGCGCTTGGAGAGGTCGGTGAGTCGATCCGCCACCACGTGGATGACGAGGCCCTCGCGCTGGAGGCGGCCGCGGCAGGCCATGAGGGTGGCGCCCATGAGGTCCGCGCGGAAATGCTCGAAGGTGTCGGGCCAGACCACGAGGTTCGCGATCCCGGTCTCGTCCTCGAGGGTCACAAACACCACGCCGCTGGCGCTGCCGGGCCGCTGGCGCACCAAGACCAGGCCCGCGACGGTGACCAGGCTCTCCGGCTCGATGGTGCCGAGCTCGGCGGCGCGCACCACGCCTTCCCGCGTGAAGCTCTGACGGAGTAGCGCCATCGGGTGCGCCTTGAGCGAGAGCTCGAGGAAGGCGTAGTCGCTGACGATGTGCTCGCCAAGGCGCATCTCGGGAAGCCGCACCTCGGGCTCCCTGCCCTGGCGCTGCTCCGGCGCGAGCCCCGCGAAGAGCGGCATGCCCTCTTCGCGGAGCCCTTTCGCCGACCAGAGCGCGCGGCGACGATCGAGGCCGAGCGAGCGGAACGCATCGGCCTCGGCGAGCCGAGTCAGCACGGCACGGCCAAGGCCCGACCGCGCCAGGAGATCGATCGGGCTCCGATAGCCCGCACCGCGCGCGGCCATGAGGGCCTCCGCGTTCTTCTGAGAAAGGCCTTTGACCTGGCGGAGGCCGAGGCGGAGCGCGGGCCGGGTCGCCGCCTTGCCGGGCTCGAGCGTCGCGTCCCAATCGCTTGCGTTGACGTCGACGCCGCGCACCTCGACGCCGTGCTCGCGCGCGTCACGCACAATCTGCGCCGGCGCGTAGAAGCCCATGGGTTGGCTGTTGAGCAAGGCCGCCGCGAAGGCCGCGGGGTAATGGCATTTGAGCCAGGCCGAGACGTAGACCAGGAGCGCAAAGCTCGCGGCGTGGGATTCCGGGAAGCCGTACTCGCCGAAGCCTTGGATCTGCTGGAAGCAGCGCTCGGCGAAGTCGAGCTCGTATTTGTTCTGCACCATGCCGCTGATGAACTTGTCTCGGAAGGCGTGGATCTTGCCGCTCCGGCGGAAGGTCGCCATGGCGCGGCGCAGCTGGTCCGCCTCGGCGCCGGTAAAGCCCGCCGCCACCATGGCGATCTTCATCGCTTGCTCCTGGAAGAGCGGCACGCCCTTGGTCTTCTTCAGGACCTCGCGAAGCGCATCGGAGGGATAGGTCACCTCTTCCAGACCATTTCGGCGGCGGAGATAGGGATGCACCATGTCGCCCTGGATCGGGCCCGGCCGCACGATCGCGACCTCGATGACGAGGTCGTAGAAATTCACGGGCTTGAGCCGCGGCAGCATGCTCATCTGCGCGCGGCTCTCCACTTGGAAAACACCCAGAGAATCGGCCCTGCCAAGCATCTCGTAGACGGCAGCATTTTCGGCCGGAACGCTCGCCAGCGTGAGCCGCTCACCATGATGCTGTACGATCAGGTCGAAGCCACGTCGGATGCAGGTGAGCATGCCGAGCGCCAGCACATCGACCTTGAGGAGCCCGACGGCGTCAAGATCGTCCTTGTCCCACTCGATCACCGTGCGATCGGGCATGGCGGCGTTCTCGATCGGCACGATCTCGTCGAGCCGACCGCGGGTGATCACGAAGCCGCCGACGTGCTGGGAGAGATGCCGCGGAAAACCGATGAGCTCCCCCGCGAGCTTGAGCGCCATGCGCAGTGTGCGGTCCTCGGGGTCGAGGCCGAGCGCTTTCACCTCGCGCTCGACGATGGGCTCGTCGCTCCAGCCCCAGATGGTCTTGGCGAGGCGCTCGGTCACGTCGGGCGACAGGCCCAAGGCCTTGCCGACTTCGCGGATGGCGCCGCGCGAGCGGTAGCAGATCACGGTGGCCGCGAGGCCCGCGCGATCGCGGGTGTACTTGCCGTAGATGTATTGGATCACCTCCTCGCGCCGCTCGTGCTCGAAGTCGACGTCGATGTCGGGCGGCTCATTGCGCTCGGCGCTGATGAAGCGCTCGAACAGCAAGTCGAGCCGCGCGGGATCGACCGCGGTGATGCCCAGGCAATAGCAGACCGCGGAGTTGGCGGCGGAGCCGCGGCCCTGGCAGAGGATGTCGCGCGAGCGTGCGAAGTGCACGATGTCGTGCACCGTGAGGAAATAGGGCGCGTAGCGCAGCTCCGCGATGAGGGCGAGCTCGTGGGCGACCTGCTTCGCGATCTTCTCGGGGACGCCCAGCGGGTAGCGCTCGCGGGCGCCCGCTTCAGTGAGCCGCTCGAGCCGCTCCTGCGGCGTCAATCCGTCCGCGGTCTCGTCGGGATATTCATAACGGAGCTCGTCGAGGCTGAAGCGACAGCGGCCCGCGATCTCCGCCGTGCGCGCCACTACGGCGGGATACTTGCGGAAGAGCCGCGCCATCTCCGCGGGAGATTTCAGATGCCGCTCGGCATGTGCATTGAGTCGGAGACCCGCCTCGGCGACGGTGCAGCCCTCGCGGATGCAGGTAACGAGGTCTTGTAATCGCCGCCGCTCGGGCACGTGATAGAGCACGTCGTTGGTGGCGACGAGCGGCAGCCCGCTCGCCTCCGCGAGGCGCGCCAGGCGATGGAGCCGCTTGCCGTCGTCGCCGCGATAGAGGTGCGAGCTCGCGAGATAAGCGCGGTCGCTGAAATCCCGCGCGAGCTCGCCCAGGAAATCGCGGAACGCGGCGTCGAGCCGCTCCGGCGGCAGCGCGACCACGATCTGGCCCTCGCCGTGCTCGACCACGTCGGTATAGGCGAGGTGGCACTCGGCTTTCACCGCCCGCCGCTTGCCGCGCGTAAGCAACCGGCAGAGCCGTGCGTAGGCGGCGCGGTCCATCGGGAAGCAGAGCAAGCTCGGCCGATCCGTAAGGTCGAGCCGGCAGCCGACGATGAACCGGCAACCGTGCTCCTCCGCCGCCTTGTGGGCGCGCACCACGCCCGCGAGCGTGTTGCGATCGGCGATGGCGACGGCGCGATGGCCGAGCCGCACCGCCTCCGCCACCAGCTCCTCCGCATGGGAGGCGCCGCGCAGGAACGAGAAATTGCTGGTAATCTGGAGTTCGACGTAAGGGGTCGGCTCGCTTGATCCTAAAGAACGAAATTGGGTTCGTTTCGCAGAACTTAACGTTTGAACGACGGACGCCGTCACGGGAACACCCCGTGGAGGAACCAGCCCGGCGTCACGCCCGGCTTGTGCAGGCCTGAGCGATAGACCCAGAAACGGCGACCGTCGGTGTCTTCGACGGCGTAGTAATCACGAAGCTCCGTTTCTCCCTCAGGCGAGCGCCACCACTCACCAAGGATGCGCTCGGGTCCGTCGGCGGCGCGGATGCGGTGCGTGAGACGGCGCCAGCTGAATTGCACCGGTGGATCGTCGGGGATCGGCGCGATCGCCTCGATGGGCTCGGGCCGCGCGAGCAGCCGGATCGGCCGCATCCGCGCGGGGTCCCAGGGCGTGCCATCCTTGCCGGGCGCGAATGCCGGCACGCGCTCGACCGCGCGCTCGGGGAGATGACTGTCGCTCGGCCGCATCCGCGTGACCGCTCCCGCACCGAGCCGGTTCTCCAGACGATCGATGAGATCGGCGAGCGCGCCGTCGCTCCGGTCGGCGCCGGTACCGGCGCGATCGAGGCTCGCTTGGCGGGCGCCCAACGGCTCCACCACCGGCGCCTCGAGCCGCATGTCCTCGATGCCGAGATCGGGCTCGATGCGATCGAGCCGCGAGGCAAAGAGATGCGCGAGATGGCGGGGATCGCGGCTCGCCTGCGCGGTACCGGCCTCGAGCGCCAGGATCACGCCATCGACCCGGTAGAAACGGAGTGCCAGCCGCCGCGCGCCCACGCCGTCCCGCGCAAGGGCGCGGCAGAGCACGTCGGCAAGCGAGGCGATGGCGGCGGCCAGATCCTCGGGCCGCGCGATCGGCTCGGCGAAGCGGCGATGGCTCGAGCGCGTCGGCGCCGGCGGCAGCGGCGAGAGCGGCTCCGGCAGTTTGTCCAGCGCCTGGTCGAGCCGCTCGGCAGCGGCGAGGCCGAAGCGCGCCACCATGGCGGGCCGCGGCAACTTGTAGAGATCGCCGATCCGCCGGAGTCCCAATCGCTCCATGAGCTCGATGGTCTCGAGTGGCAGCCGGAGCGCACCCACCGGCAACAACGTGAGCGCCAGTTTCGCAGCACCGCTCGGCACCACCGTGATGCGCTCCCGCCCTGCACGCGCCAGCGCCGAGGCGGCGCCCGGTGTGTCCGCGATCGCGGCCCGCGCGGTGATGCTTTGCCACTTGAGGCGCGCCACCAGATCGGCGGCGAGGCTCAGCTCGTCGCCGAAGAGATGCGCGACGCCGGTGAGGTCGAGCCAGATGCCGTCAGCGCCGTCAGTCGCGGTCCAGGGGCTGTAGCGGCCGCACCACTGCGCGAGCCGGCGGAGCGCCGCGGCATCGCCCTCGGGATCGGCATCGAGCACCACGATGCCCGGCGCGATCGCGCGGGCGTCGGCGAGCGGCATCCCCGGCGCGATGCTGTCGGTAAGGCGCGCGTCCACCGCCGCGAGCAGGCCGCGGCCGCCTGCCCATTCCACGATGACGGTCGGCCCGGATTCAGCCGACGGCGCGGAGCGGCTGGTGCTCGACCGGCGCCGGCGCTCGATCGGCCAGCTCGGCAGCCAGAGCGACATGACCCGTCGCATCGCATGCCTCCAAGATCCATTGCGCGGGAACACCGCCGCGACAACGCGTGAGCTCGACGTTCCAGAGGAGCCGGCCGAGGCCAGGCTCGCCGTCGACCGGCCGGCTCGGCAGCGTGCTCACCCGCCAGCGGGTCGCCGCCGCCACGGGAGACGCGCGCTCCGCCGCCGCGAGCGCGCCACTCCGCCAGCGCCGGAGTACAAAAGCCGTGACGCCGGAATTCGCTGCCGCCAGTTGCAGTCGCCGGCTCGCGGTGAGCGGCAGCGCGCCCACCTCGCCCACCACGGCCGCGAGCGCCGGCACCTTGAGCCCATCCTCCATGGCCTCCAGCACCGTGCGGTCATCGCGGGCGCGGACCGAGAGTACCCGCTGTGACGCGAGACCGCGCGCGACGAGGCCGGGGCCGTAGAGATCGTCGGCGGCGAGGCACCAGAACACAGGCTGCGACGGCGCTAGACGCGCGAGGATGCCCGCGAGAAACGCCGCGGCGACGGCGCCATCCTCCTCGTCGCCGCCGAGGCCGCTCACCTCATGGAGCGCGCCGCACGCGATCCCGCCGCCCGGCAGCGTCGCATCGATCGCGGAGATGCCGAACGGCAGCACACGGTGATCGCCAACGCTGCCGCGCGCGAGTTTCCCCACCCGCTCCTTGAGAGCCGTCAGTCCCTCCGGCGGTGGCAGTGCCCTGCTCACAGTCGCGCTCATTGCCCGTTCCTTTGTCGGATGTTCATTGTTTGTTCTATAGGGTGATTTTGTCAAGCGAGGTTCCCCAGAGAACGGTTTACGTGAGTCCAAAAGGCCCCTAGGCCCTCGACAAACTGATTCGCTCCAGTATTATACGGATAATCTCAATTATCCATGAACCTGAGCCCTATGACACAGACAACTGCGGTCGAATTTCAACGCAAATTCGGCGAATTCCAGCACAGAGCCCAGCGAGAGCCCGTGGAGATCACCCGTCATGGGCGGCGTGAGCTAGTGTTGATGTCCGCGGATCATTACGACTGGCTCCTCGCGGCGGCACGGCGGACCCACCGCACCGAGGATGCCGCCTCAGTGGTGATCGATGCGGTCCGGCGCGCGGAAATGGACCCCGAACACAAGCGGCTCGACGATCTCTTGAAGTGAGCCCATCGCCGTGCCACTGCCCGAGCCAAAACCGGGGCTCGTCATCCGGTATGACTACCTCTGGACCCGGGAAGCCCTCGCTGGCCGCGAGCAAGGAAAAGAACGCCCCGCGTGCCTAGTGGCCGCGATGGATTCTCCGGCACCGCCGCGCTTTGTCGTCATTCTCCCGATCACGCATTCCCGGCCGGACCAGAACACCGTCGGCGTGGAGATTCCCGCGAGAGTCCGCAAGGCGCTCGGGCTCGATGACGCGCCGAGCTGGGTGGTCGTGTCGGAACACAATATCGACGAGTGGCCGAATGCCGGCCTGGCACCGTTACCGGGCCGGCCCAGCATCTTCAGCTACGGCTTCATCCCGCCCGGCCTCTTCGCTCAGGTGAAGGCCAAGTTTCTGGAGTTGTGCGACGAGGGGCGCACTGAGGGCGTGCAGCGATAAAAGACCTTCGGCCCTACTGCGCCGGCGACGGCACGTAGATGTCGCGGCCGGCGACGGCGCGGCTTGCAACGAGCCGGTCGCCGGCGATCGGGATGGCCGCGAGGCGCTTGCCCTCAAGGGTCAGCGCCAACTGGAAGCCGCCGAGCTGCTTCGCGTCCTTGGTGCCTTCGGTCGCCCAGATGTCCTTGGGTGAATCGGGATCGCCCGAGAACGGGCCGCCGGTGTCGCGGGTCCCGCGCGGATCGATCCAGATGAGCTTCGCGCCATGCGCCACGCCCTCCCAGAGATTGTCGTAGGCCTCGCCGCGCAGCCGCGTGCGCACCTCGAGCACCGAGATTGGCCCGTCGTTGTCGCCGTAGGAGATGCGGCCGAGGAGGCCATGCTGAGCATCGGCCGGCTCGACCGCAGCGTCGAAGGCCGCCCAGCGCACGATCGCCGGCCGCGCGTTCGGCACCTCCGCCCAGGCGGCAGTACCGGCGGGATCCGGCCCGGTCGAGCGGAAGAGCGCGCGTCCCGTCTCCAGCGCATGGACGCGATGGATCTGCGGGCTGTCGCAGCAGCCCGGCATGATCGCCGAGAAATAATGATGGCCGAGCATCACGCCCTCGGAGCCCGGCTCCGAGAAGGCCGCGAGGCGGCGCGGCTCCTTTCCGGAGACGTCGTCGACCGTGACGCTGACGGTCGAGCCGGGATCGACGCCCTCGGCGTTGGTGCGCGTCTTCACGTCGGTGGTGATCGTCGCAAGCCGCGCCTGCAGTGCGTCGGCATCGGACTGCTGCGCGTCGCGCCAGACGTAGATTACGTAGGGCACCAGCCGCGCGTTCTTCACGCTCATCACGATCGCCTTGCCGGCATCGCTGCTGCTGGTGGATTCGATGTGGACGGACGAGGAGGCGGTGCCGTCGTAGAGCGTTTGCGCCAGCGAGGGTGAGCTCAGCGCGATCAGTGCTCCAAGAGCCGAGATCGTCCCAAATTTCATCATGCGTCCCCCGTCGCCAGAATCTACCTGCCCTCGAACACCGGTGTACGCTTCGCGAGGAAGCTGCGGAAGCCGTTCTGGAAGTCCGCGGTGTCGAAAGTTTGGTAAGGCTCGTCGAATTCCTCCGGCGCGAGCGGCCGTGGGTCGAGGACGCGGCGCGCGAACTTCTTGTGCCAGCGATTGACCAGGGGCGCGCCAGAAGCAATACGGCGCGCGGCGGCATAGGCCTCCTCGGCGACCTTGTCATCGGGCACCACGCGCGTCACCAGGCCCTTTGCCAGCGCCTCGGCCGCGCCGAAGACGCGGCCTTCCAGGAGGATCTCGAGGGCGACGCTGCGGCCAACGAGCGCGATCAGCGCGGCAATCTCCGGATAGCCCATGGTGACGCCGATGCGGTTGATCGGCACGCCGAAGCGGCTCCCTTCGCCGCAGATGCGGATGTCGCAGAGCATCGCGATCTCGAGTCCGCCCCCAACACAGAGACCCTGGATCAGCGCCACCGTCGGGTGGCGGCATTCGTCGATGCGACGCATGACTTCATGCATGAGGCGGCCGTAGTCGCGCGCCTGCGCGGCGTTGCTGCGCTCCGCCTCGAATTCGCCGATATCGGCTCCGGGCGCGAAGGCCTTCTCGCCCGCGCCGCGTAGAACGATCGCGCGCACGGTGTCATCTGACTCGAACGAGCCGAAGGCGTCGTTGAGCCCCTGCCACATGGCCTTGTTGAGCGCATTGAGCTTTTCGGGACGGTTGAGGATCGCGGTCACGATCCCGTCCGCTCGCTCGACGAGCACCAGCTCGGGCATGCGAGTCTCCTTTGAGCGATGGTTAGGTCCGCAAGGTTATAAGCAAGAATCCGCTCGACGGCATCCCCGCCACCGGGTCGGTTGCCCACCACGGGCTTTGGCCTTAAAGAAGGCGCGAGTAGCGCAGCAACGAGGCCCTCCATGCCCGAGGCGAGTGACGCCGCCGAGATTACCTCCCGCATCCTCTTGGAAACCAAGGCGGTGCTGTTCAATCCGGACCAGCCCTTTACCTTCACCTCGGGACGCGTGAGCCCGGTCTATGTGGATTGCCGCCGGCTGATCTCGTTCCCGCGCGCGCGCACCACGCTCATGGACCTGGCGAGTGAGCTCATCAAGCGCGAGATCCCCAGGGGCTCGCTCGATGCCGTGGCTGGCGGCGAGACCGCCGGCATCCCCTTCGCCGCCTGGATCTCGGAGCGGCTCGATCTGCCGATGCTCTACGTGCGCAAGAAACCGAAGGGCTTCGGCCGGCACGCGCAGATCGAGGGCGAGATGCCCGAGGGCGCGCGCGTACTCCTGGTCGAGGACCTCGCGAGCGAGGGCACCTCCAAGCTCAACTTCATTCACGCGATCAAGAACGCCGGCGGCAAGATCGACCACACCTTCGTGATCTTCCACTACGGCATCTTCCCGCAGAGCGTCACCAGCCTCGAGGCCGAGGGCGTGAAACTGCACGCGCTGGCGACCTGGTGGGACGTGCTCAAGGTCGCGCACGGCCTCGGCCACTTCACGCCCGCGCAATATTCGGCGATCCGCTCCTTCCTGGAGCAGCCCGAGAGCTGGCACCCCGCCCAAAGCGCGGCACGCTAGTCCTCCAGTCGCGCGACAGGCAGCGATGCTCGAGAGTTTCATCGGCGAGGCCCAGCGCTACGTCCACGACTACGGCTACACCGCCGTCTTCCTGGGCGTATTCCTCGAGAGCTTCGGGCTGCCGACGCCCGGGGAATCCTTGATGATCGCAGGCGCGATATTGGCTTCGCGCGGGCAGCTCAATTTCTATTGGATCCTGCTGCTGTGCTGGGTGGCCGCCGTGATCGGCGACAACATCGGCTACGTCATCGGCAAGACCGGGGGCCGGCCGCTGGTGCTCAAGTATGGCCCGCGCGTGCGCATCAAGCACGAGCACATCGAGCAGGTCGAGGGGTTCTTCGATCGGCACGGCGGCGCTGTCGTGCTCTTCGCTCGTTTCGTCGTGGTGCTCCGACAGCTCAACGGCATCGTCGCCGGCATCGTCGGGATGAACTGGTGGCACTTCCTCGCTTACAACGCCGCCGGCGCCGCACTCTGGGTGGGGTTCTGGGCGGGGCTCGCCTACTACCTCGGCCGACGCTTCCACGGCATCCTGGCGTGGGTGAGCGAGCTCGAGCCTATCGTTCTGATCATCGCCGTGGCCGCGATCGTGGTCGCACTGGTCTACCTCTGGCGCCACCAGCAGAAACGCAATCGACGCAAAAGCGCCGGGCGCAGGACTGACGCCTAACGGTGCTTCGGGTCGAGGGCGTCGCGGAGCCCGTCGCCCAGCAGATTGAAGGACAGCACCACCACGAAGATCGCGAGGCCCGGCCACCACGCCATCCAGGGCGCCAGCGAGAGGAAATTCTTGGCTGTGTTGAGCATGCTGCCCCAGCTGGGATCGGGCGGCTGCTGACCCAACCCCAGGAACGAGAGGCTCGCCTCCGCGATGATGGCGGCGGCGATCGCGAGCGTCGCCTGCACCATGATGGGTGCCAGGATGTTCGGCAGGATGTGGCGCAGCACGATGCGATAGTGCGGATTGCCCACGGCTTTGGCCGCCTCGACATAGTCCTCGACCTTGGTCGAGAGCGTCTGCGCGCGGGTCAGGCGGATGAAGGCCGGCATCGCAGAGATGCCGATCGCGATCATCGCGTTAGTGAGGTTGGGCCCGAGGAAGGCCGCGAGCGCGATCGCCAGGATCAGGAAAGGACAGGCCAGCATGGCATCGACGATGCGCATCAGCAGCCCGTCCAAGAATCCACCGACGTAGCCCGAGAGCAGCCCGATGGGTACGCCCAGCGACAGCGAGATGAGCACGGAGATCACGCCGGCCTTGAGCGAGGCGCGCGCGCCGAAGATCACGCGCGAGAGCACGTCGCGGCCGATCTCGTCGGTACCGAGCCAGTGCGCGAGGCTCGGCGCCTTGCGCACCGCGCCCCAGTCGGTCGCGGTCGGCGCATAGGGCGCAATCAGCGGGGCGAAGACCGCCACCAGGACGAAGAACAGCACCACCCCGGCCCCCACCATGGCGCCGCGCCGATGCACCAAGCGCCGGAGCGCGCGCTTCCAGGGCTGATCGTCCGGAAGCTCGCGCTCGCGCGCGGTATCGACGGGGATCGCGGTCATGCGCGGAGCCGCGGGTTCACGAGGAAGTAGGCGATGTCGGCGAAGAGATTGAGCACGATGTAGGCGGTCGCGGTGCAGAGCACGACGCCCTGCACGACGGCGTAGTCGCGGTTGAAGACCGCGTCCACGATCAGCTTGCCGAAGCCCGGAATGGTAAAGACCTGCTCGGTCAGCACCGCGCCCGAGAGCAGCCCACCGAATTCGAGCGCGCCCAGGGTCACCACGGGGATGAGCGCATTCCGGAGGCCATGCTTCAGCACCACGACGCGCTCGTTGAGCCCCTTGGCGCGGGCGGTGCGGACGTAATCCGCGCTCAGCACCTGCAGCATGGCGCTCCGCGTGTGCCGCATCATGATGGCGGCGATCGCGTTCCCGAGCACGAAGGCCGGCATGATCAAGGTCAGGATATTCTGCTTGAGGTTCTCCGCGGGGCTCACGAAACCGGAGGCCGGGAGCCAACCGAGCTCGACGGAGAACAACAGGATCAAAAGGAACCCCAGCCAGAAATTGGGCGTGGAGAGTCCCCAGAGCGCAAAGACATTGGCGCCGTAGTCGATCACGCTGCCGTTCTTGACCGCCGACACCACGCCCGCGGGGATGCCGATCATCAGTGCCACCACGAGCGCGAAGCCCGCGAGCTCCGCGGTCACCGGTAGTTTCTCGACCACGAGATCGAGCACGGGCCGATTGATGCGGATGGATTCGCCGAGGTCGCCGTGCAGCACGCCCATGGCCCAGAGTCCATAGCGCACCGGCAGCGGCTCATCGAGATGGTACTTGTGCCGCAGGAACGCGATCACGTTGGGATCGCGCTCCTCGCCCGCCATCGCGAGCGCGGGATCGCCCGGCAACAGCTGTTGCAATCCGAAGATGATGATCGAGACGAAGAACAGCGTCGGAATGATGATCGCGACGCGGCGGACGAGATAGGTCAGCACCCCGACCCTCCCGTCGCGCAGCGACGGGCCCCTCCCTCTCCCACTTTGTGGGCGAGGGGCCAGCAAGCCCCTCTCCCGTGAAACGGGAGAGGGAGCGACCCGGCGCGAAGCGCTGGGAGGGTGAGGGTCACTGCAGCGTCAGCCCTTGAGGCCGGATCAGGCCGTCGGGATAGGGCGTGAACCCCGAGAGCTTGGTCGTGTACGCGTAGATCCACTTGTTGTGATAGAGGTAGATGATCGGCAAGTCCTGGAGCAACTGCTGCGCCGCCGCGGTGTAGTGCTTCATGCGCTCGGACAAATCACCGACGGTGCGCGAGGCGGTCAGCTCCTTGTCGACGGTCGCGTTGGAATAGTGACCGTCGTTGAACGGACCCGTGCTGGTCACGAAGCTGAAGATGTTGCCGTCGGGATCGGTGCGGCCGCTCCAGCCGATGTCGAAGGCCTCCATGTCGCCCTTCCCAGAGAGATCGAGCGAGGTCGCGAACTCCGTCGCCTGTAACTTGACGTCGAAGCCGGCTTCGCTGGTCATCGATTGGATCACCTGAGCCACCTGGGTCTGAACCGGATCGTTCGGGAACATCAGCGTGACGGAGACCGGCGTAGTGACGCCCGCCGCTTTCAGCAGCTCTTTCGCCTTCGCGATGTCGCGCTTCTCCACCGGCAGGCTCTTTACGTAGTAGGGGCTGGTCGAGGACACCCACTGATTGCCGGGCAGGAACTCGCCATTGAAGACCACCTTGTTGAGCGCATCGCGATCGATCGCGAGGCTGAAGGCTTGGCGGACGCGGGCGTCCTGGCCCAACGGATTCTTCGAGCGCGGCCCGTTGTTCAGGTTGACCGTGATCCCCTGGTAGCCCAGGGAGACGATCGATGCGTCCTTCAGGTTCTTCTCGGCGCGGACCGTCGGCAAGTCGGTCGGCTGCAGCCGCTCGACAAGATCGAGGCCTCCGGAGCGCAGGTTGGCGAGCCGCACGGACGTATCGGGGATCGGCTGATAGACGATCTTGTCGATGTGGATCTTGTCCTTGTCCCAGTACTTGTCGAATTTCTGCACCACGATCCGATCCTGCGCGACGCGCTCGACGAACTTGTAGGGCCCGGCGCAGACCGGCGCCGTGCCGAACTTGTCCTTGAGCGCCTCCGCGGCCTTGGGCGATACGATCATTCCGGCGCGATCAGTCAACTGCGCGATCAACGGCGCGTTCGGCGCCGAGAGATTGAGCTTCACGGTGTGGTCGTCGACCACATCGATACTGGCGATCGCACTGATCTCGCCCTTCCGCATCGAGCCTTGCGTGGTGAGATGCCGGTTGAGGCTGTATTTGACGGCCTCGGCGTTGAGCGGCTCGCCGTCCTGGAAGACGACGCCCTGCCGGAGCGTGATCACCAGCCCCTTGTCGTCATCGACCCATTTGTACTCGGTGGCGAGTTGCGGCACGACCTTGAGGTCGGTCGCGATGTCGAAGAGCTTGTCGCAGAGCGAGGCGAACACGATGCGTCCGACGAAGGTGCGGGCGAGCGTGGGATCGAGCACGTCCGGATCCTCGTTGAGCCCGATCCTGAGCGTGGTGTCGGCGCTCGCGATCCCCGCGGTCGTCGCGAGCAGAGCCGCGGCAAATACGGCAGCTTTTGTGAATTTCATCGAACTCTCCTCCCTGTATTTGTCTCGATCATAGCAAAACCGGGGCCGGCCCGCGCCACACTCCGCCGTGAAGGCGGTGTCATCCCCGAGACGGCGCGCCACCCTCGCCCGCGCGCTGGGTGAAGAAGGACTGGAGACGCTTGAGGCGCGGGCTCGCGCTTTCTGCCTCAGCCGCAGGCAGAAGCCGCGCCGGCGGCTCGATTTCGCGCCAGAAATGGCAGGCAACCGTATGCCCGGGCGCCGCCGGATCGAGCGCCGGCTCCTCGGTGCGGCAGCGATCTCTTACGAATGGGCAGCGAGTTTGGAATCTGCAGCCGGGCGGTGGCGCCATCGGGCTCGGCACGTCCCCCTGAAGCAGCATCCGCTCGCGCGCGAGCGCCGGCTCTGGCACTGGGATCGCCGACAGGAGCGCCTGCGTATAGGGGTGCCGCGGCTCGCGGAAGAGCACTCGCTTCTCCGCAAGCTCCATGATCTTGCCGAGGTACATGACCGCGACGCGATCGGCGATGTGCTTCACCACCGCGAGGTCATGCGCGATGAAAATGTAAGAGAGATGGAAGCGCCGCTGCAGGTCCTGCAGCAGGTTGATCACCTGCGCCTGGATCGAGACGTCGAGGGCCGAGACCGGCTCGTCGCACACGATGAGCCGCGGCTCGACCGCGAGCGCGCGTGCGATGCCGATGCGCTGGCGTTGGCCGCCCGAGAACTCGTGGGGATAGCGGCGCGCGTGGTGGGGCGAGAGGCCCACGAAGCCCAGCAGCTCCTCGATGCGCTCGCGCAAGCCCGCACCCTCTGCGAGGCCGTGAAGGCGGAGCGGCTCGCCGAGGATCTGGCCCACGGTCATGCGCGGATTGAGCGAGGCGTAGGGATCCTGAAATACGATCTGGAGGGCACGGCGCAGCGCGCGCACCTCGTGCTGGCCGAGCTCGAAGATATTCTTTCCTCCGAAACGCACCTTGCCCGAGGTCGGCTCAATCAGACGAAGCACGAGACGGCCCGTCGTCGATTTGCCACAACCGGATTCGCCGACCAGCGCCAGCGTCTCGCCGGGCGCCACGGCAAAGCTGATGTCATCGACGGCCTTGACCGCGCCGACTCGCCGTCCGAGCAGGCCGCGCCGTACCGGAAAGTGCTTCACGAGGCCCTCGACCTCGAGGAGCGGCTCCTGATCGGCGCCGTTGGCCTTCGCCATCAGAGCACGCTCGCTTCGAGCGGTGCCCGGATACAAGCCGCGAACTGGCCGGGCCTGATCTCTCGGAGTGGCGGATCGACGCGCAGACAGTCGTCGACCGCGAAGGGACAGCGCGGATGGAAGCGGCAACCCGTCGGCATCGCGAGCGGGTTCGGCACCACGCCCTCGATGGTGGTGAGCCGCGGCTGCTCGGCCGTGAGCCGCGGGATCGAGCCCAGGAGGCCGATCGTGTAGGGATGCTGGGGGTCGCTGAACAGCGCGCCCACCTCGGCGCGCTCGATGACGCGGCCCGCATACATCACGATCACCTCGTGGGCGATCTCCGCGATGACGCCGAGATCGTGGGTGATCATCATGATGGCGGCGCCGGTCTCGTCGCGCAGCCGCCGCATGAGGTCGAGGATCTGCGCCTGAATGGTGACGTCGAGCGCCGTTGTCGGCTCGTCGGCGATCAGGAGCCGCGGATCGCAGGCGAGCGCCATCGCGATCATCACGCGCTGCCGCATGCCGCCAGAGAGCTTGTGCGGATACTCCTCGAAGCGCCGCTCGGGCGAGGGAATGCGCACGCGGCGCAGCATCTCGATCGCGTGCGCGGTCGCCTCCTGCTTGCTGACGTCGCGATGCCGGAGGATCACCTCGACGATCTGGTCGCCCACGGTGAAAGCCGGGTTGAGCGACGTCATCGGCTCCTGGAAGATCATCGAGATCTGGTTGCCGCGGCGCTCGCGCATCTCCGCCGGCTTGAGCTTCAGGAGATCGACGCCCTCGAACAGGATCTCTCCCGAGGCAATCCGGCCCGGCGGATGCGGGATCAGCCCCATGATCGAGAGCGCCGTCACGCTCTTGCCGCAGCCGGACTCGCCGACGATGCCGAGCGTGCGGCCAGGCTCGAGCGAGAAGCTCACGCCATCGACCGCGCGGAACGCGCCGCCGTCGGTGTCGAAATAGGTGCCGAGGTTCTTGACCTCGAGGAGCGTGCGCGCCGGCGCGGCGCTCGCGGCCGGGCCCATGCCCGGGTTCCGCGCCGGCTGACTCAAATGCGCCGCCTCTCGAGCATCACGATTGCAAGGCCTTCTCCA
>DATEGF010000044.1:0-2034 GCA_035280245.1 Allostellaceae bacterium | reverse complement strand
CGCCTGGTTCCCTTGCGCGCTCGACCGGCGGCGCTTGGCGTCAGCGTCGGTGAGCAGCAAAGCCATTATTGCGATACTGAGCAAAACAAGACCGATCGCGCGCATGCTGTTCTCCCTGTCCATCTCATTCCCTCCGCCGGCTTTTGGCGAAGGCCGTCATTGCCGCCTCGCGCGTCGCCGCATAGCCGTGCGTCGACGTGCGGTCCTCGTGGTGCCCGAATTGGAGCCCCTGAGAGGGCTTAGCCCTACGCGCGCGGGGGCGCCTGTTGTTCAGCGTGGCGGGGCAAGAGGTCGAATGGCGCTGACCGTCGTCGGTACGGAGGTTTCGAGCTCGCGGCTCCGCCCGTCTATGGCGTGGCGTGCCTCGTCTATCGCCAGACGAATTGATTCGAGCCCCGTTTCGTCCAACAGACTTTCGCGCGCCCGGTGCAATGCGCGATCGGAGGCATCGTTCACCTCATCGCTCAGGCTCCTCAGGGTGTCGGCGTCCTGGGCTTCGTGCGCGTTTCGTCGAATGTCAATCAGCCGGTCGATCACCGCCAGGGCCGAGCGCCGCGAGCGTGCACGCAACGAACTCACCACCGTTGCCAAACCAGAGCCGACACCCCCGAGGAGTATAGCGCCGATGTAGATCCAGTCGCCGTACCGGTCGAAGAAGCTCTTTTCATTGGCGTCGTAGTAGGCCTCAGCCCCGGGATGGACCGGGACACGTCCTCCCCTGGTCGTGTCCGGCGCCTCGATGTACTGCGCAAGCGGGGTCTCAGGCGTAAGCTCTTGCCGGATGGCGAAAAGGCCCTTGGTAATATCGGTGACCACTGATTCGGCGAGGCTCTTTCGCGCCACGACGAGATACGAGACGCTCAGCGTGGTGAGATCCTCCTTGGGAAGGGTCGTGCGGCCGGCGAAAAAGCCGGCCGGAATATCCACTTTCTCAAAAGCGGGGTCACGGCGAGCGATCGCCTCGGCATCCTTGATCGCAATCAGCTCCGGCGCCGATTTGCCGCGCCACAGCGCGGAGACGACCTCGTCCGCCAGCGAGTCTCCCAACGGCGCCACGACCAGAACCGCTTGGATCAGGTTTTTCTCGATCGCCGAGGCGATATCGCCCGGCCGCAGGAAGATGTGTTGCACCGAGGCGGGCGAGACCGACGCATGCGTGAGGATCGTATCCAGAACGGCGCGGTTCGCCTCCGACCCGGGCACGATTCCGACCCGCTTGCCCGCGAGATCGGCGACCTTGTCGAGCTTGGAGCCTGCACGTGCCGCCAGCAGCACGGCGTCCTTGTGAAGGATGAAGACGATGGCTGCTTTCTTGGGGATTGCGATGTCGCTGCGGACGACGGCGAGATCTGCTCTCCCGTCGTCGACGGCTGCCGCGCTCGCGAGCGGTCCCTCGGTCGGGAGCACCTCCAGGCGCCTTTGCCAAAGCCCCTGCCGCAGGCGCGGCTGAAGCGCCTCGATGAAACGCAACTCGGCGCTGCCCGGCGGCCCTACGGCGATGTGCAGTGTCTGTCCCCGCTCGACATAACCAACCGTGAATGCCGCGATCACGGCGAGCGCCAACGCGATCGCGAGCAGCGATGAAAATGACGTGAGCACCAGGAACGATCGTCGCAACGTGCGCCGAAACGGTCGCATCATCGACCTCTCATCGGGTCCCTCTCAGCCTGATTGGTTCATCCAACATAGGCCCGTTGCTTGCTGCCACATCCAGCACGCGCTCACCGGTCTTGAGAGCAACTACCTCAGACACATCTGGCGGTCGTTCCGCCCCGCTCGGTGCTGCCGCCCAAACGATAGCACACCCGTGGTGCAGCGGGAGACTGCTGCACTGCAGGATTTCAGTCCCCTCTATGACCGCTGTGGGTCATTCACGTCATTCCCGCCATCCCGGCGTGTCCGGTTCGCCCCCAAAAGCAGACATTCCGCCAGTGCGCGCGTTTATGAGTACACGCCCTAAGTCATACACGTGTGCGGCTCGCACCGAAATCAATATGGGCGTTAAGACAAATGAGTGACGACGAAGCGCAAGAT
>DATEGF010000043.1:0-6927 GCA_035280245.1 Allostellaceae bacterium | reverse complement strand
CGACATCCTCCGGCTTTGGGTGGTCGCGTCCGACTATTCCGAGGACCTCCGGATCGGGCCGGAGATCCGGAAATACCAGGGCGACGTCTACCGGCGGCTCCGCAATACGCTGCGCTATCTCCTGGGCAACCTCGCGGGCTTCAGCGAGCGCGAGCGGGTCGAGCCGAAGGACATGCCGGAGCTCGAGCGCTGGGTGCTGCATCGCCTGGCCGAGACCGACGCGCTCGTGCGCGAGACGTCGCAGAGCTACGCCTTCCACACCATGTTCACGGCGCTTCACAACCTCTGTGCGGTCGACCTCTCGGCTTTCTACTTCGATGTGCGCAAGGACGTGCTCTATTGCGATCCGCCGGGCTCGCTCCGGCGGCGCGCGGCACGCACGGTCCTCGATCGCGTCTTCGACAGCCTCGCGCGTTGGCTGGCGCCGGTGCTCTGCTTCACCGCCGAGGAAGCCTGGCTCGCTCGCCACGGCGAGTCATCCGACGTGAGCGTGCACCTGGAGCTCTATCCGGACCTGCCGGCCGCCTGGCGCGACGAGGCTCTCGGCGCCAAATGGGCGCGGCTCCGCGATCTCCGCCGCGTCGTCACCGGCGCCCTCGAGATCGAGCGGGCGCAGAAGCGCGTGGGCTCGAGCCTGCAGGCGGCCACCCGGCTTTATGCGCCAGCCGAGTATCGCGACGCGCTGGCTGGAGTCGATCTCGCGGAGCTCTGCATCACGTCCGAGGGCACGGTCGCCTTCGCGGCGCCGCCCGCGGGCGCCTTCGCGCTCCCGGACGTGCCGGGCGTCGGTGCCGTGATCGAGCTGGCGGCCGGGGAGAAGTGCCAGCGCTGCTGGCGGGTCCTGCCGGAGGTGGGCGCCGCCGGTGACCACGCCGAGCTTTGCCGCCGCTGCGCCGATGCGGTTTCTCAGCTGACACCGGCCGG
This sequence comes from Allostellaceae bacterium, assembly GCA_035280245.1. GTDB lineage: Bacteria > Pseudomonadota > Alphaproteobacteria > ATCC43930 > CGMCC-115725 > DASZHJ01. The sequence goes on along the minus strand of DATEGF010000043.1, from coordinate 6,003 downwards.
AAACGCGTGACGCGTCGCGTCGGGCTTGCGCTGCTGGCGCTCACGGTGGTCCTGGACCAGCTCAGCAAGCGCTGGGTGGTGGGTTACTTCGGGCTCGATGGTGTCGGCCCCACGCCGGGGATGCCGGTGCCACAGCGGGTCGTGGCGCCGTTCTTCAATCTGATCCTGACCTGGAACCGGGGCATGAGCTTCGGCCTCTTCAATCGGGATTCGCCCTGGAATGCCGCGTTCTTCTCCGTGCTTGCGGCCGTCATCGTGACCGTCTTGCTGGTCTGGCTATGGCGCACCGAGAGCGCGCTGGTTGCGGCCGGCATCGGGCTGGTGGCGGGCGGCGCGGTCGGCAATGTGATCGACCGGCTGCGCCTGGGCGCGGTCACGGATTTCCTCGACTTTCACTGGCAGGACTGGCACTTCGCCACATTCAATCTCGCCGATTCCGCGATAACCACCGGGGTCGCACTTCTCCTGTTAGATGCCTTGCTCAACCGGCGGGAAAAGCCTTATTAAGTCCACAGCCTAGGGGTAGCATCGGGGCATGGCGAGCAGGGGCATGGGGATCAAGGGTATTGCGCTTCCCGTACTGGCCACGGTGGGTCTGGCCATGACGCTCGGCGGCTGCGGCGACTTTCGGAGGGCGCTCGGCTACGACAAATCGATCCCCGACGAGTTCGCAGTCGTGTCGCGAGCGCCCCTGGCGATTCCGCCGGACTACTCTCTGCGCCCACCCCAACCTGGCGCCGCCCCCACTCAGGACACGCCGACCCAGGACCGCGCCAAGGAGGCCGTCTTCCGCGCGGGCCCCCAGCAAGCGTCGCTGCCGCCCGCGGCGGCCCAGCGCAGCGCCGGCGAGGGCGCATTCCTCGAGGCGGCGGGTGCGCCGAAAGCGGATCCCAACATCCGCGCGCGCGTTTCCGACGACACGGCGTTGACCCCGGAGAACCAACGGGGCTTCGTCGACAAGCTGCTGTTCTGGCGCAAGTCGGGCGCGCCCGACGACGTCATTGATCCGGTCAAGGAAGCCGACCGGATCAAGCAGGCGCAGGCGGCCGGAACGCCTGTCGCGCCGGACGCACCCGGCGCCTCGGCGCAAAGCGCGACCCAACAGCCCGCGCCGACAATCGAGCGCAAGAAGAGCACCTCCATCTTCAACATGTTCTGAGTGGTGCCGGGTCCCCTCGTGCGCGTGCTGGTTTCGGTTCTCATCGGCCTCGCTATGCTCGTCTCTGGCGCGCCCGCGTCGGCGAAGCAGTTCGACGCCGAGAGCTTCACGCTCGCGAACGGACTGCAGGTCGTGGTGGTGCCGTTCCACCGCGCGCCGGCGGTGACCCAGATGCTCTGGTACAAGGCCGGCGCCTACGACGACCCGCCCGGCAAGTCCGGCATCGCGCATTTCGTCGAGCACCTGATGTTCCGCGGCACCAAGGAGACGCCGGCCGGCGAATACTCGCGTCTCGTCGCGCAAAACGGCGGCCAGGAGAATGCCGCGACGTCGCCCGACTACACGGTCTTCTACCAGACCGTCGCCTCCGACCGCCTGGAGCTCGTGATGCGCCTCGAGGCCGAGCGCATGCACGACCTCGTGATCACCGAAGACCAGGTGACGCCGGAGCGCGAGGTGATCATCGAGGAGCGCCGCACCCGCGTCGACAACGAGCCGTCGGCCCAGCTCGACGAGCAGCGCAACGCGGTGCTGTTCCTCAACAACCATTACCGACTGCCGGCGATCGGCTGGCTCAGCGAGATGCGCGGCCTCACCGCCGAGGACGCGCGCCGCTTCTATGCCACCTGGTATGCGCCCAACAACGCGGTGTTGGTGATCGCGGGCGACGTCGACGTGGCGCGCGTGCGGGCCCTCGCGGAGACTTATTACGGTCCGATACCCTCGCATCCGGTGCCGGCCCACGAGGCCTTCGCCGAGCCGCCCAAGGTGGCGGCGACGCGGCTCGAGATGACGAGCGGCCACGTCGCGACCCCCGAATGGAGCCGAAGCTACCTCGCGTCCAGCTACACCGAGGCCGGCGGCAAGCCGGCTGACGCGCTTACCGTGCTGGCGGAGATCCTGGGCGGCGGCGAGAGCGCGCGGCTCTACCAGGCCCTGGTGGTCCAGAAGAAGCTCGCGGTCTCCGCGAGCGCGGGCTATGACCCCAATCGTGGCGCCGGCAGCTTCAACATCGATGCCGAGCCCCGCGACGGCGTCTCGGTCGCCGATCTCGAGGCCGCGGCGGCCGCGGAGATCAGGCGCCTCCTCAGCGAGGGCGTGAGCGCCACCGAGGTCGACCGGGTCAAGCAGCGCCTGCAGGCGAGCGCGCTTTATAGCCGCGACAGCCTCTCGGGCGTCGCGCGGATCATCGGCGCGTCGCTGGTCGCCGGGCGAAGCCTCGATGAGGTGCAGGCCTGGCCCGAGCGGATTGGCGCCGTGACGCCCGAGGACGTCATGGCGGCGGCACGCCAGGTGCTCAAGGACGACACCGCGGTGACAGCGGTGCTGTTGCCGGAGAAGCGCTCATGAGAGGCTCGATCCTGCGGAGTGCGCTCGCCGTGCTCTTTGCCGTGGTGCTCTCCGCGGGAGCGGCGCGCGCGAGCGGCATCGTCGAGGTCAAGAGTCCGGCCGGCATCACGGCGTGGCTGATCGAGGATCACACGCTGCCGCTGATCGCGGTCGATTTCCAATTCGAGGGCGGCTCCGCGCTCGATCCCAAAGGCCAGGAGGGCCGCGCCAACCTCGCGATGGACCTGCTCGACGAGGGTGCCGGCGAGCTCGACAGCCACGCCTTCAAGAGCCGCGTCGAGGATCTCTCGGTCCGGCTCGATTTCAAGGCATCGTATGACGCGGTCGGCGGCACGATGCGGACGCTCTCGGCGAACGCCGACAAGGCCTTCGACCTGCTGCGCCTGTCGCTCACCAGCCCCCGCTTCGATTCCGTCGCCATCGACCGCGTGAAGAGCCAGGTTGCGGCGGAACTCCGCGAGAACGACGAGGCACCGCGGGTGATCGCGGACCGCATCTGGTGGCGGACGGCGTTCCCCGATCATCCCTATGGCCGGCGCTCCGCCGGGCGTCTCGACACCATCGAGGAGCTCGGCGCCGAGGACCTCCATCGCTTCGCGGCCGAGCGCCTCGGCCGCGACAATCTCACCCTCGGCGTGGTCGGCGATATCACGCCGGAGCGGCTGAAAGCGCTGCTCGATGCGACCTTCGGCGCGTTGCCCGCCCATGCGGCCCCGGCGACGATCGCCGAGACCGCGGCGGTCGACGAGGGCGCGCTCTTGGTGGTCAACATGCCGATCCCCCAGAGCGTGGTCATGTTCGGCGAGCGCGGCATCAAACGCGACGATCCCGACTGGTACGCGGCCCTGGTGATGAACGAGATCCTGGCCGGCGGCGGGCTCACCTCGCGGCTCACCGCGGAGATTCGCGAGAAGCGTGGCCTCGCCTATGGCGTCAGCGCCGGGCTGAGCCCGCTGCGTCACGCCGGCATCCTCTATGGGCGGGTGGCGACCCGCAACGACCGCGTCGGCGACACGCTGCAGATCCTGCGCACCGAGTGGGGGCAATTCCGCGAAGACGGTCCGACCCAGGCCGAGCTCGACGCCGCCAAGAAATATCTGATCGGCGCCTTCCCGCTGAGCCTCGATACGACCAGCCGGCTCGCGGCGCTGCTGGTGAGCCTCCAGGTGGAGAAGCTCGGCACCGACTACATCGCGAACCGCGCGGCGGCGCTCTCCGCCGTCAGCGTCGACGACGTGCGGCGGATTGCCAAGCGGCTCCTCGATCCCGACCGACTCCGGATCGTGATCGTGGGCGCGCCCAAGGGTCTCGTCGGCGCCAAGGAGATCATGCCGGACGGCGGCTGATCCGCCCCGGAATCTTGCGCTCCGTCGGCCGGGCCGCTTATCCTCGCAGTTACCAGGTGGGGAAAGCGATGACGCGCATCGACGTGGCGCATCTCGGGCTGATGCTCTTGGCCTTGGCGCTCGCCTACGTGCTGCCCTTCGAGCTCTTGTTGATCGCCTACGCCGTCCTCGGCCCCGCGCATTACCTGACCGAGATCTCCTGGCTGCATGACCGGAATTACTTCCTCTCGGCGAAGCCGATCGCGCTGCTGCTGGTTGCCGCGGCGGTGATCGCCGTCGCCGTGCCCGATGCCTGGACCTCAGGACTCTTCATCTGGATCGGCTTCGCCGCCGCCGCGCTCGCGATCGGCGGCATCGATTGGATCCAGCGTGGGATCCTGCTGGCGATTCTCGCGGCCGTGACGGTGGCGATGAGTACCGGCAACGATTTCGTCGCCGTCGCCGCGGTGCTGCTGCCGACCCTGATCCACGTCTCGATCTTCACCCTCGTCTTCATGACCCTGGGCGCGTGGCGTGCGGGCAGCTGGGCGCAGGCTGGGCTGGTGCTGGTCTATCTGGCGGCGATCGCGCTCATTCTGACTGAGCCGCCGGAGCCGCAGCCGCGCAGCATGGCGCTCGCCAAGCTCGGCTTCCAGTATTTCGGCGGCGTGGCGCCGGCGCTCGGCCGCGTGCTGCATATCTCCAACTTCGCGTTCGACTCGCGCAGCACGGGTCTCTTGTCCTTCGTTTATACCTATCACTATCTCAACTGGTTCATTAAGGCGGACGTGATCGGCTGGCGGCACATCCCGCGCGGACGGCTCGTCGCGATCGTCGCGCTGAGCGCGGCGGCGACTGGGCTCTACTTCTACGACTATGAGATGGGCTTTACGGTGCTGCTCGCGCTGAGCCTCGTGCATGTCGTGCTGGAGTTCCCGCTCAACACCCTGAGCCTCCGCCAGCTCGCGGGCATCGCGGGGCAGGGATTCGCCCGCGCGGCGCGTGCGGCCTCCTGAGGGCGCCTCGGCCGACTCGGCTCACGCGACTCGGGCGGCAACGGTGCCTTGGCGAACCGGGCCGCGCCGAGGCAAAATCATGCGCATGACCCTCCGACAATTGCCGCCGGTCCTGGTCAACCGCATCGCCGCGGGCGAGGTCATCGAGCGCCCGGCGGCCGCGGTGAAGGAGCTGATCGAGAACGCGATCGACGCCGGCGCGCGCCGGATCGAGGTGGCGCTCCACGACGGCGGTCAGAGCCTGATCGTGGTGAGCGACGACGGCGAGGGCATGAGCCCCGAGGAGCTGGCGCTCGCCGTCGAGCGGCATTGCACCTCGAAGCTGCCGCACGACGATCTCCTGGACATTCGTTGGTTGGGCTTCCGCGGCGAGGCCTTGCCCTCGATCGGCGCGGTGAGCCGGCTCTCGATTGCGAGCCGGAAGCGCGGCGCCGGCGAGGCCTGGTCGATCGCGGTGGACGCCGGGACCAAGGGCGAGACGCGGCCCGCCGCCCAGGCCCAGGGCACGCGCGTCGAGGTGCGCGACCTTTTCTACGCGACGCCCGCGCGGCTCAAATTCATGAAGACGCCCCGCGCCGAGCGCGACCAGGCGGTCGACGTGGTCGAGCGCCTTGCCATGGCGCATCCGGACATCGCCTTCACGGTCACCGCCGAAGACAACCGCGAGATCCTGCGCCTCGCCGCGCTCGCCGGCGACCTCGCGAGCCGCGATCCCCAGACCGCGCGCCGCGAGCGCCTGGCGGCGGTGCTCGGCCGCAGCTTCGCCGACAATGCGCTGCCGATCGCGGCCGAGCGCGAAGGCGTGCGGCTCACGGGCCTCGCCGGCCTCCCGACCCTCAACCGCGCCACCGCGCGCGACCAGTACCTCTTCGTCAACGGCCGTCCTGTGCGGGACAAGCTCCTGCTGGGTGCCGTGCGCGGCGCCTATCAGGATTATCTCGCCCGCGACCGTCATCCGATGGTGGTGCTGTTTCTTGATCTGCCCGGGAGCGAAGTGGACGTGAACGTACATCCGGCCAAGGCGGAGGTGCGGTTTCGAGACTCGGCGCTGGTCCGCGGCCTGATTGTCGGTGCCTTGAAGCACGCGCTTTCCGCCGCGGGACATCGCGCCGCGACCACGGTCGCGGACGCCGCGCTCTCGTCGCTGCGGCCC
>DATEGF010000042.1:0-11610 GCA_035280245.1 Allostellaceae bacterium | reverse complement strand
TGCGCTGCGGCCAGCTCTTCGCGAACCACGGTCGGCGCCGCCACGGTCGCCACCGTGAAGTTGCGGGCGATGGTGGGCTTGGTGCCCTCGGGCAGCTTGACGCTCTGGATGTGCACGCTGCCGCCGATCTCGAGGCCGTCTAGGCTGATGTCGATCTTCTCCGGAATCGCGTCGGCGTTGCAGTAGAGCTCGATCTCGTGTCGCACCAGGTTCACGATGCCGCCGCGCTTGATGCCCGGCGACTTCTCGGCGTCGACGATGTGGACGGGGATCGCAACCGCGATCCGCGCGCCCGCGCCCACGCGCATGAAGTCGACATGCAGCGGCCGGTCGCTCACCGGGTGGAACTGCACATCGCGCGGCAGCGCCCGCTCCTTGCCGCCGTTCACCTCGACGGTGAGCAGGCGCGCGAAGAAGCCGGGCTTGTTGACCTCGCGGTCGATCTCTTGGGGATCGAGCGAGATCAGCACCGGCGGCTTCTTGTCGCCGTAAAGGACTCCGGGCACACGACCGTCGCGACGGGTGGCCCGGGCAGCCCCCTTTCCGGCCCGGTCCCGCGCCTCGGCGCGGATGGTGATGAGTTCAGCCATTTCCTACTCCTCTCAGGCTCTACGTGACGCGGCGCCGGCGCGGATTGCGCGGGCTTCTGCCGCGGGAAGTGCCGGCCTCCAGGGGTGCCGCGCGCTTCCGAACTGCCCGCGACCCGCGGGCGGGAATTCCTCAGTCGAACAGGCTCGAGACCGAGCGCTCCTCGCTGATGCGCCGGACCGCCTCGGCGATCAACGGCGCGATCGAGAGCTGGCGAATGTTGTGCGCGACGCGCACGGCCTCGGTCGCAAGGATGCTGTCGGTCATCACGAGCTCCTGCAGCGGCGAGGCGGTGACGCGGCCGACCGCGCCGCCCGACAGCACGCCGTGGCTCACATAGGCCGAGACCGACTTGGCGCCGCGCCCTATCAGGGCCTCGGCCGCGTTGCAGAGCGTGCCCGCGCTGTCGACGATGTCGTCCACCAGGATGCAGCGCCGTCCGTCGACGTCGCCGATGATGTTCATGACCTCCGAGAGGCCCGCGCGCTCGCGCCGCTTGTCGATGATCGCGAGGTCGGCGTTGAGCCGGCGCGCGATGTGTCGCGCGCGCACGACACCGCCGACGTCCGGAGAGACGATCACGAGATCGCCGCCGTTGTAGCGCTCGGATATGTCCTTGAGGAACACCGGCGCCGCGAAGAGATTGTCCGTCGGGATATCGAAGAAGCCCTGGATCTGTCCGGCGTGCAGGTCAACCGTGAGCACGCGGTCGGCGCCCGCTGCGGTGATCATGTTGGCGACCAGCTTCGCCGAGATCGGCGTGCGCGCCGCCGATTTGCGGTCCTGCCGGGCGTAGCCGTAATAGGGGATGACGGCGGTGGCGCGCCGGGTCGAGGCGCGCTTCAGCGCGTCCAGCGTGACCAGCAGCTCCATCAGGTTGTCGTTCGCCGGGAAGGAGGTCGACTGGATCACGAACACGTCCTCGCCGCGCACGTTCTCCTGGATCTCGACGAAGATCTCCATGTCCGAGAAGCGCCGCACGCTCGCCTTGGTCAGAGGCAAGTTGAGGTAAGCGGAAATCGCCTCGGCGAGCGGCCGATTGCTGTTGCAGGTGAGGATTTTCATCCGATCTCGCCGAATGCGGGCGGTTCGCCCCGGTCGCGCCCCCGGCGGCGCGCGCGGAATGTAACAAAGCCGCCATGGCCTTGTAAACCGCCGTGACACCGGCAATTTCCCGCGGAATTCCGCGGTTTTCTAGCTGCCGCTCTGAACCTGCTCGGCCTTCTCGATGATGGCGACGATGCCGGGCGCGGCGGCCGCGGCGACGAGGTTCGCGACCTCCCCCCATCGCCCGTCGAGACTGCCCTGGGGAACGGCGTTCTCCTGCTTAACCACGCCCAGTTGCTTGCCGCCGGGCGCCATGAGCGCCCAGGTGATCGCGATATGCTGCTGCCCATTTTGCGGGCGGTCGAGAGCCACGGTGCCCACGACCGAGAGCGCCTTGGCGTCGCCGGGCTGCGTCTGCAGGACGGTGAGCTTCGCCTGGGTCAGTGCCGCCACCATCGCGAGCCGTAGGGAGTCGCGCCCGTCGCCGGGCGCGCTCGTCACCGGCATTACCACGACCTGGCGGAGCGAGCCGGTATCGGTCGACCCGATCGGCGCATCGTCCTGCAGGAGCTTCGCCACGTCGGGCGCGGCCGCCAGCGCCAGCGCCTTGAGTGCCGCGGCGTCACCCCGGTTGACCGCCTCGAGGCCGACCGGCGCCGAGTCCGATCCCTGCCCGAGGGCGGTGCCGCCAGGATCGACCAGCCGCCAGTCCACGACGACACCGGGACCCGAGGCCCGAGCCGTGCCCAGCAGGCTGAGGCTCCCGCGGCTCGCGCTGGCGGCGCTCGCGAGCACGTCGAGGTCCTGCAATGCGCTCGCCATGGCCTCCGCGAGCTTGTCGCGCGCGTCGGGCTCAAGGCCGGCCACGGGCGCCACGGCGACGGTCGTGGTGTTGCGCAGGCTGATGATCGGGGCGTGCGGCGCCGGCTTGTCGTCCTCGAACGGGTGCGGCAGAGGCTGACAGCTAGCGAGAAGCAGCCCGAGCCCGACGGCCGCGATGCGAATGGTCATACCAGCGCGCAGCTCACCACGAGACCGAGCACGAAGATCAGAATGAACCCGATAAGATACGGCATCGCAGCTCAGCCGAGCGCGAAGTCGAGGCTGCCGCGCGAGAGCACGCGGGCGCCGCTCGACGTCACCTCGGAGGTGCGCCCCAGGGTCATCGCGAGGCCATGCTCGGCGTCGAACAGGATCATGTGCAGGAAGATCACCATGCCCGGCGCGATCGGCACGGGATTGCCGTGATAGAGCATCGGCCAATCCATCCAGTTGGGCGCGAAGGTCGTGCCGAGACTGTAGCCGCAGGCGTTGAGGCGATGGGCGCGATGGCCGAGCGCGTCGAGCGTCCGCGCATGGGCGTCGAACACGTCGCCGAAGGAGTGGCCGGGCTTGAGCGCCGCCTCCGACGCGTGCAGCGCCTCGACCGCGGCCTTGTGCATCTCCGCGAGCCGCGGATCGATCCGGCCGATCGCCAGCGTGCGCATCAGGCACGAATGGTAGTGGCGATAGACGCCGGCGAACTCAAGGGTGAGCTGGTCGTTGGCGTCGAGATTGCGCCGGCCGCTCTTGTAGCGGCACAGCAGCGCGTCAGGGCCGGAGCCGATGATGTACTCGTTGGCGGGATCGTCGCCGCCGCCTCGAAAGACTGCGCTCTGCATCGCCGCGAGGATCTCGCCCTCCGACGCGCCGGGCTTGGCGACGCGGTGTGCCTCGTCGAGGGCGGCGTCGCCAAGCTCCGCGGCGCGGCGAACGTAAGCAAGCTCCGCCGGGCTCTTGACCACGCGCAAGCGGCTCACGAGCTCCGAGGCGTCGGCGAGCGTGCAGAATCCCTCGAGGGCGGCCGAGAGACGCTGTCCATTCCGCGCGGTGAGGCCATAGGACTCCCACTCGACGCCGAGCCGCGTGCCCTTGCGGCCCGTGGACGCGAGGATCTCGCGCAGCTGCTCGGCGGGCTTCGCGTCGGGCCCGTCGACCCAGATCCGGATGTCCTCGATGACGGAGGTGAGCTTCGCCTGCAGCAGATCGGTGGCGCGGGTCAACAGAATCAGCGTGCCGTCGGCGCCGAGGTAGAGACACTGGAAGTAGACGTAGCCGAAGGTGTCGTAACCCGTGAGGTAGTACATGCTCTCCTGCCGGAACATCAACAGGCCATCGAGCCGCGCCTCGACCATGGCGGCGATGGTGCGCTGCCGGCGATCGGCAAGCTCAGCGGCGGAGAAATGCAGGGCCATGGCTCACGCCTCCACGTAGGCTCTCACGAAGGTCTCGACGATACGGCGCACGAACGGGTCGGTGACGTGCATGAGATCGTGCTCCCACACGCTTCGATCGCTCGACATCGTGACCATCTCGTAGCTCGGAAAATAGTCCACCTGATCGAACTCGTCTCGAATCGATTGCGCCACCGCCCGCAGCACGCTCTTTCCGTAGCCATTCGCGATCACCACGTCCATGCCGGAGAATGTCGCGGTGAGCGGCACCGGCGAGACCGTCAGCAGGATCCGCTTGGCGGGATTGCCGGTCTGGAGCAGGCACCTCGTCAGCTCGCGGATCGTCGATTGGGTCTCCGCGAGATCGAGCAGTTTGAATACGAAACGTCCCGCCTCGCGCCTGAGCGCGGGCGTGTTCGGCGCTTCCTGCAGGAAGCGCTGCCGCGCCTGATCGAACCAGCATTCGATCAGGCCCAAGGTGACGACGACGCAATCCGCGTCGAACCCGCGGCGAAACACCTCGAAGACCTGCCGGCGCCGCTCATGGGCCCGCTCTCGCGTCACGGCAATATGGCCGCCGAGTTCCAGATCGAGCGCCATGCCGCCGCCGAGCGGGTAGAGCAAGTTGTCCGTGAGCCGGTCGATCGCGCCGGGCTCGCGCATGATCGCGAGCGTCTGCAGCACCTCCTGCAGCATGCTGGGCGGCGTGTACTTGTTGAGGATGCCGGCGCGCCGTGCGAACGGACGCTGCGGCCATTCGGTCTCGGGCACACCGAAACCCGCCATCGGGATATCGAAGCCGAGTGGCGCCAGATGCTCCTCGATATTCCGCGCGAAGCAGCTGCCGATGGTGAAGATCGTCGATCCCCGCTTGAGCCGGAACCGCGGCGCCAGGACCGGCTCGTAGAACGGCTCGAGCCGTCCGGTGTCGCGCGTCGGCCAGAGACAGGTGTCTCGGCTCCGCACCACATTGGCGAAGGCTTCGTCCAGGCTCAGGAATTGTCCGGCCTTAGCAGCCATGTGCTCTCACCGGCAGACTTGGCGTCCCTGTCGAGAAACCGCTCAAGCGGCTCCATTCGAGAGGCCCGCGAGGGCCTGGGCCAGGACTTGGCGGCTGCGGAATATCACCAGCTCGCGCCACGGCTGCGTATCCGGAAAGAAGTGATGGCGCAGGTTCCGCTTGATGCGCTGGGTCTCGGGCGCGTTCCAGTCCACCGGCCCGCGCGCGTGCAGCACGTGATCCTCGCGCATGGGGATGCGGCCGACGTCGGGGCTGAAGGTGCCGTATTCGAGCGCGGTGTAGACCACGCGCTCGCCGAAATGGCGTTGCCAGAAGGCCGTGCCGGCTGTGCCGTGCTTCGGCAATGAGGAGGAGGTGCCGAGCGCCGGCACCGTCACGCACTCGCCATACCACTGGAGCGCGGTTGCGACGCTGGGCGTGCCGGGGTCCTGGTCGCAGATCAGCTCACCGTAGCCATAGGGCCCGAGACCCGTGTGGTAGTCGATGACCCCGACGCGGGCGCGCTTCAGAAGCCCGTAGTCGGCGACGATCCGCTCCAGGGTCTGGCGCGACCAGGTCGGCTTCGTGCCGCCATAGAACATGCCGGTCGGGTGCTTGTATTGCCCGCCGCTGCGCGCGCGTTGCAGCGCGTTCCTTCCGCGCTCGTTGCGGAACTTGGCGATGCGCGCCTCGGCCGCGGCCACCATCTCCGGCGTCAGCGCCGCCGGCACCAGCGCGTCCGCGAGCATGTCGTACTCGGGGTTCTCCGGCAGCGGTTGGCTGAAGTCGTGAAAGTTGCGATTGAGGTCGACTCCATCCTCGTTGACGCGCCGGAGCCACGCGAAGCCGAAGGGGTTCATGGTGTGGATGTGGAGGATGGCGAGGTCCGCCGGCAGCTCCGCTCGCGCAGACTCCATGAGCCAGTCGGCTTGGCAGCCCGAGCCGCAGAACCCCTCGATCCCGTGCGATCCCGAGATCGTCACCAGCATTCTCTGTGCGCTCGGATCGCCCTGCAGCGCCACGTCGGTGGCGAGCCGCTCTCCGGCTGGACCCTTCCGCGGATTCTCGTAGGTCTTGACCGGCGACTCCGCCCGCGCCGCGAGTGCCAGGAACCGCTCCCGCGCGCCGGTGAAGTCCGGCGGGAAGACCGCCGCCGCGGCGGCTTCCGGGCTGCGTCCGAATCGCACGGTCATGGTTCTGCTCGCTCCACAATCACGGGACCAAGGCGATCGCCGAGATCAACCGACCATAGTCCCGCTCGCGGCGCAAGCACGCACGCCGGTATGAGAAGAAGCGCGGCACCTCCGCCGCCGTGTCGCCACCGGTCGCTGCCGTCGCGCCGACGCCGAGACGCCGCAATCGCCTGAGGACATAGCTCGAGAGGTCGAACAGGAAATGGCCGGGCCGCGGCGCCGGCTTGAAGAGATCGGCGTCGGCGGGGTCGGCGGCAAGGAACGGCGCCGGAAACTCCGGGCCGACCTCGTAGGAGAGCTTGCCGATGCAGGGGCCCACCACGGCGGCGATCCGCTCGAGCCGCGCGCCCTGCCGCTGCATTTCCGCAACGGTGCTCTCGGCTATGCCCGCGAGGGCGCCACGCCAGCCCGCGTGGCAGGCGCCGATCACCCCGGCGTCCACGTCGGCGAACAGCACCGGCGCGCAATCCGCTGTGAGCACGCCGAGCGCGACCCCGGATACCGTCGTCACCATGCCGTCTGCGCGCGGTGCCGCCTCACGCCGCCAGGGCGTCTCGACGACAATCGCATCGACGCTGTGCACCTGATAGCAGGTCACGAGCCGGTCGGCCGTCGCGGCCACGCGCTCCGCCACGCTTGCGCGATTGGCCGCGACTCGCTCGGCGTCGTCGCCGGAGCCGAAGCCGCAATTGAGCGAGGCGAACGGACCTTCGCTCACGCCGCCCTCGCGGGTGAAGAACCCGTGCCGTATCCGCGGCGCGTCGAGCAGCTCGTGCGTGATCATTTTGTGATCGTGGGAAAGCCGGCCGGTGTGGGGAGATCGGAGTGCGTGAGCGCGAGCACCTTGAAGAGCGTGCCCATTTCGCTGCCCTCGATCAAGCGGCGGATGCCGCTCTCGATGGTCGCACGCGTCTCGGGCGAGGCGGTGGCGAGAAGCTGCCGCGCACGCACTTCGATGCCGAGCGCGCGCAGGAAATCGCGTTGCGTGACAGGGCCGCAAACGCGCGCTCCTGCGGCGCGCGCTGACCCGGCGAAAGCCTGGAAATCCACGTGCGCCGTGAGATCGGCGCTGCCGGGGGCGTCCAGCACGGGATGGTACCGGTGCCGGCGAACCGCCTGGAGCGTATCTCCAGAGGCGCTCACCCCGTGGCCATAATCGATGAAGAGCGCCGCGCCGCCATCCACCCTGAGGCGTTTCGCAAGGTCGGTGGAGAGGCCGGCTGCCGCCGGACGGATCTCGAGGACGCTGCCATCGGGTGCGTCGGCAAAGCGCGGCGGGATCAAGACCGGCGATGGGCTGGCCGCGGGGTCCAGCACGAACGCGAGCGTGGCGTCATCCTGTGCGAGACCGACCCGGCGCTCGTGCCAAGCGCCGCCGCGTCGCTCGAATTGCCGGATCGGGAGCGCGTCGAGGAACTCGTTGGCGATCAACAGCAGCGGACCGGATGGCACTTGATCGAGGCTCGCGTGCCAAACCGGCGCCGCCGAGGCGAGGGCCTTCGCCTGGGCGGCGCGGAACGCGGGGCTGGTCTCGACGAGATGGAGGCGGAGCGCGTGTCGGAAATCGGGCGCGATGCTGAGCGCGCGAAGCGCATCGGCCATCAGCGTGCCGCGGCCGGGCCCGAGCTCCACCAGGAGCACCGGGTCGGGCCGACCCATGCGCGCCCAGACATCGGCGCACCAGAGCCCGATCAGCTCACCGAAGACCTGGCTCACCTCGGGCGCCGTCACAAAATCGCCGGCGGCGCCCAGGGGATCGCGCATCGCGTAATAGCCGAGCCGCGGATGCTGCAGCGCCTCGGCCATGAATTCGGCGACGGTCAGCGGACCGGTGGCGCGGATGCGCCGGGCGATGAGCGCCCCGAGCTCCGTCACGAACCCGCGGGTGCCAGCGCGTCCGGGCGCGCCCGCGCGATCAGCCAAACGCCGGCGATCAAGACGGGCACCGACAGCAGCTGGCCCATGGTGAAGCCGCCGGCGAGATAGCCGAGCTGCCGGTCGGGCTCGCGGAAGAACTCCGAGATGATGCGCGCAACCGCGTAGCCCGCGAGGAACACGCCGGAAAGGTAGCCGCGGGAGTCGCGGGCGGGGGTGAAGCGCTGGAGGATGAACAGCACGAGAAACAGCACCACGCCCTCGAGCGCTGCCTCGTAGAGCTGGCTCGGGTGCCGCGGCAGCCGCGTCTCGTCGGTCGGGAACACCATCGCCCACCAGACATTGGTCGGTCGGCCGTAGAGCTCGCCGTTCACGAAGTTCGCGAGCCGGCCGAAGAACAGACCAATCGGCACGGCGCACACCAGCATGTCGCCGAGCCGCAGGAAGCTGATCTTGCGAATCCGCGTGAATGCGAACATCGCCAGCACCACGCCCAGCGTACCGCCGTGGAACGACATGCCGCCGGTCCAGATCTTGAGCGCCTCGAGCGGGTGCTGCGAATAATAGGGCAGGTTGTAGAACAGGACGTAGCCGATACGGCCACCGAGCACGACACCGAGGGTCACCCAGACTAGGAAATCGTCGAGCTGCGCGGGATCGAGCACATGCGGTGGCCGGCGCGCCATGCCGACGCAATAGCGCCAACCGATCAGCAGTCCCGCGATGTAGGCGAGCGCGTACCAGCGGATGGCGAAGGGTCCGAATTCGACCAGCACCGGGTCGATCGGGGGGTAGGGGATGACGAGCGTCACCGGTAGGGGTCCGCCGCGGTAAGATGCGTTTTCACGAAATCGGCGATGCCGTCCTCGAGCGAGGTGGTTGCCCGCGTGTAGCCGGCGGCGCGCAGCCGGTCGAGCCGAGCCTCGGTGAAATACTGATACTTCCCTTGGAGCGCCGGCGGCATGGGCACGAACTCGCTCAGGGGATCGCGACCCGCCGCTCGGTACAGACCCGCGACGAGGTCGGTAAAGCTGCGGGCTTTTCCACTGCCGATATTGTAGAGCCCGTTCACGTCCGGATGGTCGTAGCACCAAAGCAGCACGTCGACGCAATCGCGGACGTAGACGAAGTCGCGCTTCTGTCCGCCGTCCGGGACGTCCTGACGATAGGAGCGGAAGAGCGGCGCGGGTTTGCCCGCTTGGGCCAGCGGAAAGAACTGCGTCACCACGCTCCGCATGTCGCCCTTGTGGTACTCGTTGGGCCCATAGACATTGAAGAACTTGCACCCGATCCACTGCGGCGGCCGCGTCGCGCCGCGCTCGACCAGCCGCGCCACGCGCCGATCGAACACGAGCTTCGACCAGCCATAGGCGTTAAGCGGACGGAGCTTGGCGAGCGCCTTCGGGCTAGCGTCATCGTCGAATCCGCCCTCCGCCGCGCCGTAGGTGGCAGCCGAGGAGGCATAGATGAAGCGCGCGCCGTGGCGGGCGCACCAGTCCCAGAGCGAGAGCGACAGCGTGACATTGGCCGCCACGATCGCGTCGACGTCGGCCTCTGTCGTGGAGGAGATCGCGCCCATGTGGAAAATCGCGTTGATGTCGCGGGCGTGGGCGTCGAGGAATGCCAGGAGCTGATCCGGCGGGACGATGTGCGCGAGCTCGCGCTTCGCGATGTTCCGCCATTTGTCGCTGCGGCCGAGGCGGTCGCAGACCACGAGATCGTGCTCGCCGCGCTCCTCCAGCGCCGCCACCAGGTTCGATCCGATGAAGCCGGCGCCGCCGGTGATGACGATCATGACGCTTGCGTGTGGGTGAGCCCGGTCGAGTTATAGGGCCTTGCCGCCCGATCGCAATGCCCGATTTGCCCGCGCACGGCCATATTGGCGCCGGGGCGCGATCGGCATTATCTCATTGGCAGGGATCGGCCATGGAGAGACTCGCATGCAGAATGACAATCGGGTTTTCGAGGATCTGGCGCGCGTGGCGTCGGGCGCGCTGAGCGCGCTCACGGGCGTGCGGGAGGAGGTCGAGGCGCGGCTCCGCGACCAGTTCCAGCACATCCTCGACCGCATGAATCTGGTGCGCCGGGAGGAGTTCGAGGCGGTCCAGGCCATGGCGGCCAAGGCGCGCGAGGAGCAGGAGCGGCTCGCCGAGCGATTGGCCGCGCTCGAGGCGCGGTTCGCCGCCGAGCCGGCCGAGCCGCGGCAGAAATCGGCGCGCGCTCATTCCGCCAAGTCATCGAAAGAGGAGAATTCGCCGGGCAGTTAAGTGCTTGTGCGGACTCTTATTTGTGTGCCTTATCTTGACGATCACCAAATCTGGTCTTGCATGCGCGTAAGTGCTTTGGCACGCTACAGCATATGGTGTGCTTCGGGGATTGAGCCACCACATGCCGGCGGCCCGCTCGGGCCAGAGGAGGGTGCCATGACCGCGATCTCGATCGAGACCACGACGAGCCCGGCAGCCAACCCCATCGATCTCGTCGAGGAAATCGTCCAGGCCAACGAGTGGGCCCATGACCGCGCGAACGACGCGGAGATGGTCGCGGAGGTCTCGGGCCGCTGGTGCGAGTACCGCATGTTCTTCCTCTGGCAGCAGGAGACCAGCGCGCTGCATTTCTCCTGCGGCTTCGACATGAAGGTGCCGAAGACGCGCCGCGCCGCGGTCTATGAGCTGCTGGCGGCGGTGAACGAGAAGCTCTGGATCGGGCATTTCGATCTCGGCCTCGACGATCCCGCGCCGTGCTTTCGCCACGGCGTGCTCCTGCGCGGCGCCATGGGCGCCAGCGTCGAGCAGCTCGAGGACCTCGTCGACATCGCGCTCACGGAGTGCGAGCGGTTTTATCCGGCTTTCCAGCTGGTGGTGTGGGGCGGCAAGGGCGCCGAGGACGCGATCGCCGCGGCGATGATCGACCCACAAGGCGAGGCCTGATGAGCGCGGGCGGCAAGCCGCCCGCGACGACCCTCCTCCTCGTCGGCTGCGGCAAGATGGGGGGTGCGCTCCTGAAGGGCTGGCTGGAGCGCGGTGCGGCTCGGCATGTCGTGGTGGTCGAGCCCGGCTCCGGCGCCGACGGCTTCGCGGGCGATCGGCTGGTCGAGCGCCACAAGCGGCCCGAGGAAATCCCGCTGGAGTTCACGCCGGACGTGGTCGTGTTCGCGGTGAAGCCGCAGGGCATGGACGGCGCCGTCAATCCCTACAAGCGCTTCGTTGGCCGCTCGCTCTTCCTCTCGATCGCCGCCGGCAAGACGCTGCGGTATTTCGCGCGATTGCTCGACGACGATGCGGCGGTGGTGCGCGCCATGCCCAACACGCCCGCCGCCGTGGGCCGCGGCATCACGGTCGCGACTGCGAACCCGCGGGTGACGCCGACCCAGCGCCGCGTGGCCGAGATGCTGCTCTCGGCGGTGGGCGAGGTTGGCTGGGTCGATGACGAGGCCTTGATCGATGCGGTGACCGCGGTTTCCGGCAGCGGTCCCGCTTACGTCTTCCTACTGATCGAGTGTCTGGCGAAGGCGGGCGTGGCCGCGGGGTTACCAGCGGACCTCGCCATGCGGCTCGCGCGGGCGACAGTCGCGGGCTCGGGCGAGCTCGCGCGGCTTTCCCACGAGCCTGCCTCCAGGCTCCGCGAGGCCGTCACGAGTCCCGGCGGCACCACCCGCGCGGCGCTCGACGTCTTGATGGCGACGGACGGTCTC
>DATEGF010000041.1:0-6665 GCA_035280245.1 Allostellaceae bacterium | reverse complement strand
CGCGCATTGGGGTGCATCCCGTCGTCCTGATTGAGTGAGGGATCCAGCGCCACGCCGTCGAGGAAGAATGGGTAGAGCAGCACGTGATGCTGCTCGGCGAGGGTCGGATAGATCGCGTGGAAGGCCTTCTGGTAGTCGGCGCCCCAATTCGTGGGCGCCTCCATCCCCAGCAGCAACACCTTCTCGTGGCGCCGACCGAGCTTCCCCAGGATCTCGTCGAGATTCTTGTAGGTCTCCTTCGGATCGACGCCGCGGAGCGCGTCGTTGGCGCCGAGCTCCACCAGCACGGCGTCCGCCGGCTCCGCAAGCGACCAGTCGAGGCGGGCGAGACCGCCGGCGCTGGTATCGCCGGAGACGCCGGCATTCATCACCTCGGCGTCAACGCCATGATCCCGGAGCCAAGCTTGCAGGCGCACCGGAAACGACTCTTCTGCCGGCAGCCCATAGCCGGCAGTCAGGCTATCGCCGAGCGCGAGGATGCGTGTCGCGGCGTCGGCGGGCGCGGCCACACACGCGAGCGTGAGCAGCGCCACGGCTGGATTGACAAGCTTCCGCCACAGTCCATAACCAGACTCGCGCGCCCCCGATGAACCATTAAATCCGGTCCACGATCGCATGACTGTCCCGGCCGACGCCGCCATGATCCTGCTCGAAGACATCGCGGTAACACTGACGAGCGCGGCGGGCGCCGTCAATGTGCTGCGCGGCGTGTCGCTGCGCCTATCCGCGGGCGAGACCGCGAGTCTGATCGGGCCCTCGGGCTCCGGCAAGACCACGCTGCTGATGACGGCCGCGGGCTTGGTGCGGCCGAGCGCGGGTCGGATCGAGGTCGCGGGCACGGATCTCTCCGCGCTCGACGAGGATGGACTCGCGCGCTTCCGCCGCGACACCGTCGGCATCGTGTTTCAGGGTTTCCACCTGGTGCCAACCATGACCGCACTCGAGAATGTCGCGTTGCCGCTGGAATTCGCGGGCCGGCGCGACGCCTTCGAGATCGCCGAGCAGTCGCTGGCAGCGGTGGGGCTGGCGGCGCGTGTCGGACACTATCCAGCGGAGCTTTCGGGCGGCGAGCAGCAGCGGGTGGCGCTCGCGCGCGCCTTCGCGGCCTCGCCCAAGCTGATCCTCGCCGACGAGCCCACCGGCAATCTCGACGGCGCCACGGGGAAGCAGGTGATGGACTTACTGTTCCGCCTCGCCAGCGAGCGCGGCACCACGCTCCTGCTGGTGACCCACGAGCTCGATCTGGCGCGCCGCGCGCACCGGATCGTCGAGCTAGCCGACGGCAGGATCGTCGGCGACAGCGCGCGCCCGCTCGCGGCCACGGCGGCGCGATAGCGAGATGACCACGATCGCCCTCGCCGCGCGGCTGATGCGCCGAGAACTGCGTGGCGGGCTGCGCGGATTCCGAATTTTCCTCGCGTGCCTCGCGCTGGGTGTCGCGGTGATCGCGGGTGTGGGCTCGCTGGCTGCCGGCGTGCGCGCCGGGCTCGAGCGCGATGCGCGGGCGATGCTCGGCGGCGACGTCGAGCTCAACCTGGTGCTGCGTCCCGCGAGCGACGCCGAGCGGCACTATCTCGATGAGAACGGCAGGGTCGCCGAGGTCGTCAGCATGCGGGCGATGGCTCGACGGGACGACAACGCGCAGCGGAGCCTCATTGAACTCAAGGCGGTGGACCGCGCCTATCCGCTCTATGGCAGCGTCGGGCTCACGCCCATGGGTACGCTCGGCGATGCCCTCGCCGAGCACGATGGCCTCTGGGGCGCGGTCGCCGCACCCGCGCTGCTCGACCGGCTCGGCCTCAAGATCGGCGACATCGTTCGCGTCGGCGAGGCGCGGTTCCAGCTTCGCGCCCAACTCATCCACGAGCCCGACGCCGCCACCGGCATCTTCATCCTGGGGCCGCGGTTCATGATCGCGAAAGCGGCGCTCGCCGAGACCGGGCTCATGGCCCCCGGCGCTCTTATTGGCTACGGCTACCGCGTGCGCCTGCCAGCGGGTGTCACCGTCGACGCTTGGACCCAGAAGCTCGAGGCTGCCTTTCCGGACGCGGGCTGGCGTGTGCGGGACTACGCCAATGCCGCACCCAACTTGCGCCGCCTGATTGACCGCGTGGGCTTGTTCCTGACGCTGCTCGGTTTGACGGCACTGCTGGTTGGCGGCGTGGGCGTGGGCAACGCCGTCAGCGGCTACCTCGCGAGCCGCACGCTCTCGATCGCGATCTTCAAGTCCGTGGGCGCCGCCGGCCGGCTCGTGTTCTGGACCTACCTGCTGCAGATCGCCGTGCTGGCCGTACTTGGCATCGCGGTCGGACTGCTGCTGGGTGCGCTCACGCCGGTGTTGACGGCACAGCTGCTGCCGGCGGACCTGCCCGTGACCGCGCGGCTCGGGGTTTATCCGGCACCATTGCTGATCGGAGCCGCCGCGGGCGCGCTCACCACCCTCGCCTTTGCGCTAGGGCCGCTCTCGAGCGCGCGCGCCGTTGCGCCGGCGACGCTCTTCCGCGAGGCGGCCGAGGCGCCAAGCCACTGGCCCAGCAAGGGCATCCTTGCGGCGCAAGCGTTGGTGACGGTGGCGCTGGCGGCACTGGTGATCGCGACCAGCATGGATCATCGCCTCGCCTTCTGGTCCGTCGCGGGCGCGATCGCGGTGCTGGTGGTGTTCCGCCTCGTGGCCATCCTCATCATCGCGGGCGTGCGCCGGATCGGGCGGCCGCGGCGACCGCTGCTGCGGCTCGCGCTCACGAACCTGGGCCGACGCGGCGCCAACACGGCGGGCGTGATTGCGTCACTGGGCCTGGGCCTCACCGTGCTGGTGGCGCTGTCGCTGGTAGAGGGCAATATCGCGCTCACCCTCGACAAGGATCTGCCGGAGCGCGCGCCCTCGTTCTTCTTCATCGACATTCAGCCGGACGAGGTCGGGGGCTTCGACGCGCTCCTCAAGGGATTCGCGGGTGCCACCGACGTAGAGCGCGTGCCGAGCCTGCGTGGCCGGCTCACCAAGCTCAATGGCGTGCCCGTCGAGCAGGCGCAGGTCGAGCCCGGGGCGCAATGGGCCGTGCGGAGCGAGCGCGGCCTCACCTATACGCCGACCGTGCCCGCGGGCTCGCGGGTGGTCGAGGGAAACTGGTGGCCCGCGAACTACCAGGGCCCGCCGCTGGTCTCGTTCGATGCGGAACTCGCCCGCGGCATGGGGCTCAAGATCGGCGACGCGCTCACCGTGAACGTGCTCGGGCGCGACGTCACCGCGGAGATCGCGAACCTGCGGGCGATCGACTGGACTTCGCTCCGGATCAACTACGCGCTCGTATTCTCGCCCGGTACCTTCGCGGGCGCGCCGGAAACCTTCATCGCGACGGCGCGCGTGCCGCCGGAGCAGGAGGCGGCGCTCCAGAAGGCGGTCACCGACCGCTTCGCCAACATCTCCGCAATCCCCGTGAAGGACGCGCTCCAAGCCGTGAGCCAGATGGTGGCGCAAATCGCGATCGTGCTCCAGGTAACGGCGGCGATCGCGCTGGGCGCGGCGGGCCTGGTACTCGCAGGCGCGCTGGCGGCCTCGCGGCGGCGCCGGCTGTACGAAGCGGTGGTGCTTAAGGTGCTGGGCGCGACGCGCGGCGACCTCGTCCGCGCATTCCTTTTGGAATACGGCCTCCTGGGGCTGCTGGCAGCGGCGGTGGCGAGCGTGCTGGGCACGCTCGCCGCCTACCTCGTGCTGACGGAGATCATGCGGACCGATTGGGTGTTTCTGCCAGGAGCGGCCGCGCTCTCCGCCGGGGTGGCGCTGGTGCTCACGCTGGTGCTCGGCTACGCCGGCACCTGGCGGGCGCTGGGCGCCCCGCCGGCGGCTTACCTCCGCAACGACTAGCGTTTCGGACTGTCATTGAAACTTCCCGGCGTTATGCCAATATCTGCACCAGAAAATCCGCGCACCCGCCGGGGTCAGACAGAGAGGAAATCAATGGCTTACGACTGGCAGAACCGCGCAACGGCGCGTCCAGCCACTTGGGCGGAGGTCGATATTGGCCTGCGCCAATACATGCTGCGCGTCTACAACTACATGGGCGCGGGCCTCGCGCTCACGGGCCTCGTGGCCTATGCCGCTGCCGCCTCGGGCCTCTACCAGGCGATCTACCGCACGCCGCTGATGTGGCTCGTGATGCTGGCGCCGCTCGGCATGGTGTTCTTCCTGAGCTTCCGCATCCGCCAGATGAGCCTCGGCGCCGCGCAGACGACGTTCTGGATTTACGCAGGCTCCGTCGGCCTGTCGCTCGCCGGGATCTTCCTGGTCTACACCGGCATGAGCATCGCCTCGACCTTCTTCATCACGGCCGCGATGTTCCTGGGCACCAGCCTTTACGGCTACACGACCGGCCGCGACCTCTCGGGCGTCGGCTCCTTCATGTTCATGGGACTGATCGGCATCCTCATCGCTGGTCTCGTGAACATCTTCCTCGCGTCACCCGCGCTCCAATTCGCGATCTCGGTGATCGGTGTCGTCGTGTTCACCGGCCTCACCGCTTGGGATACGCAGCGCATCAAGGAGATGTACACCGCGAACGACGACGGGACGATCGCGGGCAAGAAGGCGATCATGGGCGCGCTCGCGCTCTACCTCGACTTCCTGAACCTGTTCCTGTTCATGCTGCAGTTCCTGGGTCAGCGCCGCGACTGACGGCGTCCCGGTCTCTCGCTCGAACCGCCCGCGAGGCAGCCCCTCGCGGGCGGTTTCGTTTCCGAGTCAGCGCGAGTCGATCAAACGCGCGATCTCGTCGCGCAACTCCTGGCGTTGCAGCTTGCCGTTGGCGCTTCTCGGAATGCGACCGAGCTGGACCACCTTGAAGTGCCCGACCTGGAAGCGGCGGAGCGCCTCTAGGATGCGGTCGATCAACTCCTGGTCGCTGCCGTGCGCACCCGCGACCGCGATGCGGAGTTCCTCGACTCCATCCGCGCCGGGCAGCGACGAGACCCCGACGTCCCCTGCGATCGCATGCTTCATCAGCAAGTCCTCCAGCACCGCCGGCAGGAATTTCTTGCCGCCGATGTTGATGAGGTCGTCGGCGCGACCCAGGATCTTCAACCCGCCACCGGGGCCTATCACCGCGACATCGCCGGGGTAGAACCAGCCGTCCCGGAACATGCGCGCGGTCGTCTCGGGATCGTCGAGATAGCCGAGACTCATCCAGCCGGTCTTGATCCGGAGTCGCCCCATCTCGCCCCGCGGCACTACAGTGCCACGCTCGTCGACCGCCTCGACCCGCACCCCGGGCCAGACCGTACCGACCCCGTCCGTGCCCGGCCGCCAGATCGCGCTCGCGATCGAGACCTCCACCGTGCCGTAGAGATCGCAGATGGAGGTCGCCAACCGCGCCATCGCGCGAGCGCGGAGCGCGTCCGAGAGCGCGGCACCGAAGGACACGATGGCGAGCTCGGGCGGCTTCGTGAAATCCGGCGGCAGACGGTCGAGCGACGCCTTGAGATGGATCGGCAGTACGATTGCATGGGTAATCGCGTGGGCGGATATGGCGTCGAGAAACTGCATCCGACTCTCGAGCACCAGCGTCCCGCCCGCACGGAGACACGCACTGCCGAGATCGAAGGTGGCGCGGACCAGAAGTGACAGGGTCTGCAGATACCGGCATCGCGGACCCAGGGCGAAGCCCCATTGCCACTCAGCGCTCAACGCGTCGTGCATGCGCCTCGTGACCAAGAAGCGCTTGCTGAGGCCGGTGGTGCCGGATGTCCGCACGATCCGGACGGGATCGTTGGGCATCTTGCGTGGCGCCGGCATGTCGCCGGGCGGCGCTCCCGCGAGCGCATCCTCGATCCAGGAAGGGGTGAGCGCCTGGTACCGCCGGGTACCCGCGACGACGATGTCGGGTGCGGTGAGAACCATGTCCACACTCGCCCATAAGTGATCGAGCTCGCGCAGAGACGCCTCGCCGGGCCCGACGGACGCCGCGGCGATACCGAGCCGCTCACAGGCAAGCAGCAGCAGCCAATGCAAATAGAGATCGTCCGTGCTCACGGCCACCGAGCCACCGGGGCGCACGCCGAGCGCACCGAGCGCATCCATCGCTCTGCGGATGTCCCGGTCGAGCTCGACGAAAGAGAGCGCGCGCCCGTTGTGGAGAACGGCCAACGCAGCGGGGCGCTCGGCCGCGTGATAGGCCACGTAGTCCGCGGTCATGGCGGCGGACCATAAGACCGGTGGCGCCGCCCGATCAAGCGACCGCTCGTGCCACGGGATTCGATGTTATTGCGCGAGTTGAAGCACGAGTGGCGCCGGCTCAGGTGGAACCAGTCCAACCCTCGCCTACTTCCCCTCCCGCCGGATCCCCCACTTCACCGTCGCACCCTGTGTCCCCACGTGGCCTTGCAGGACGATCTGCTGGGTCTTCCGGATCTCGCCGGTGCCGAGATAGACGCTTTCGGCGAGGCTCAGCACGGCGCCCTGAGCGCGGAGCCGCCAGCCGACGCCGCTCGCGAGCCGCAGAAGCGCGGCGGTGCCGTCCTGCGTCAGCGACGCCTGGACCTGCGGATGCAGATGGAAGCGAATCGCAAAACTCTGCCCGGGCGTGCCGGTGAGGAGGTCCTCGCCGCGGAGGTCCTCGCCGTCTTCGGCGAGGAAGAGCTGGCGCTGGTGGGTCAGGCCGAACTCGGCCCTGTAA
>DATEGF010000040.1:0-58940 GCA_035280245.1 Allostellaceae bacterium | reverse complement strand
CTTCGAGACCATCGCCGTCGACCTGCCACGGCCGCGCGGCCGAGTGACCCTGGGGTTGCCGCGCTTCAACGAGCTGCGCGAGCACGTCTGGTCGACTCTGATGGACGAGGCGCGCCGCGCGGAGTTCGCGGTCTCCGCATGAGCCGCAGGGCGCTCGGCTGGTTGATCACGGGCGCTGGTATCGCGGCGGGGGCGGCGGTGTGGGAGATCGCGGGCCGCAGCGTGGGTGCTGCCTTCGTGGCCCCGCTCTCGGATACCATCGCGGCTATCACCCCCGCTATCTGGCGAGCGCTCGGTAGCTCGCTTGTGCTTTTCGCGACAGGCTTCTCGCTGTCGGTCGCGATCGGCGTGCCTTTGGGATTGCTGCTCGCGCGCGTGCGGCTCCTGCGCGTGGCGCTCGAGAGCTATATCTCCGTACTCAATGCAACGCCCATGGCGGCTCTGATCCCGTTCATTCTCTCGATGATGGGCTTCGACTTCGCGCCGAAGGTGCTGGTGGTGTTTCTCTTCGCGGTGTTCCCAATCCTCTACAACACCGTCGAGGGCGCGCGCAGCATCCGGCCGGAGCTCATCGAGGTCGCGCGGTCCTTCCGATCGAGCGAGCGCGCGCTCTGGCGCGACGTGCTGCTGCCCTACGTGCTGCCCTTCGCGCTCACCGGGATTCGCCAGGCAATCGGACGCGCGCTCGTCGGCATGGTGGCGTCGGAGTTCTTCCTGAGCGCCTCGGGGATCGGCATGGTGCTCCAGAGCGCGTCACAGAGTATCGACACCGCCGCCGTCTTCGCGGCGATCCTGCTGGTGACGCTCCTGGGCGTGTTCCTCATGGAGCTGGGATTGTGGGTCGAGCGGCGCTACGCGGCCTGGCGGAACATCCAATGACGGTGACGACCCGGCCTCTCGAAGCGGCACCCGGCGCAAGCCTCGCGCGGCTCGCGGGCTCGACGCCCTTCGTAAAGCTCGCGGCGGGCGTGGTGCTGCTGCTGTTGTGGGAGTTCGGCGTACGCGCCTGGGCGCCCGCCTATGTCGCGCGACCGAGCGGCGTGATCGCGGTCCTGCCGTCCGTGGTCGCGAGCCGAGATTTCCTCGCGGCCGCCGCCGCGACGCTCGGGTCCGTTATCGAGGGTCTCGCGATCGCATTGGTTTTCGGCATCGGCGTGGGGATCGCCATGGGCCGATCCTTCGTGGTCGATCGGCTGATTCGCTACTACGTGTTCGGCCTCTTCGCGATGCCGATGGTGGCGATCCTGCCACTGATCACCCTGTGGTTCGGTTACACCGACGCGGCGCGGCTCGCCACCACCGTGTTCGCGGCCTTCTTCTCGCTCGCCCTCAACGCCGCCGACGGCGCGCGCGCCGTGCCGACGGAGTACCTGGAGGTCGGCCGATCCTTCCGGGCGCAGCGCCTGCGTGTCCTCTGTGACATCGTGCTGCCCGCGTCCATGCCCTATCTGCTCGCGGGGATCAGGCTCGCTGCGGCGCGCGCGCTCATCGGCGCGGTCGTGGCCGAGTTCTTCATCTCCGTGAACGGACTCGGCTTCTTCATCCTCTTCAACTCGCGGAGCTTCCGCCATAACCAGGCGATTGTCGCGGTCATTGTGCTGGCGGGCTGCGGCGCCGGGTTCGAGGCGCTGGTGAACTGGGTGACCCACCGCTACTTTCCTTGGTATCGGCGCGACGAGAAACGCTGAGACAAACAATACGGGAGGCGACCTATGAAGGGACGGCGGCTGACTGCGGCTTTTGCGATTGGCGTGGCGCTCAGCGCGAGTCCGGCGCTCGCGGACGGACCCAAGGTCGTGTTCGGAGTCCCCGGCATCCCTCCGATCTTCGCGAGCGTGCTGCCGCACGTGGCGGCGGAGCAGGGACTGTTCAAGAAATACGGCGCCGATGTCGAGGTGCGCAATTTCGAGACCGGCGTCGCCGCGACCCGCGCCGTCACCGCCGGACAGATAGACCTTGCGATCGCGCCGACGCCGGTGCTGGTCAGCGTGGATTCGAACGCGAAAGTGAACCTGGTCGGGATCTACGGGCTCCCCAATCCCGACTGGCTCATCGGCTCGACCGATGCGGCGAAGACCAGGTGTACCGATCTCAAGGGCGAGGCCGTGGGCGTCGACGCGATCGGCGGCGCGCGCTCGGAGGCGCTCAAGGAGATGCTGACCTCCTGCAATCTCGTGCCCGACGACGTGAAGCAGGTGGCGCTTGGCTCCAACACCGCGCCCGCGATGGTGGCGGGTCAGCTCGTCTTCGGCGTGCTGCATCTCGACGACGTGCCTGTGATCGAGGGCCAGCTCAAGCACAAGGTGACGGTTATCACCACCCTGAAACAGGTAAGTCCTGTCAGCCACTACCTCACCATGGTGGCGCGCGCCGACAAGGTTCAGGTAAAGCGTGACGCGTACGTGCGCACGCTGGCGGCGCTCATCGCGGCGGGCCGCTTCATGCGTGACCCCAAGAACCTCGACGCCGTCGCCAAGATCGCGGCGGTGACGGGCCATACGGAGGACGAGAACAAGGCCTCGATCGTGGGCTACAACGAGCTCGAGCAGTGGCCTAACGGCACCGACGGGCTGCAGCGCGACAAGATCGAGGCGGTGATCGCCACACAGGTGAAGCTCGGTGGCATCAAAGCCGGCAATACGGCGGTCACCTACGACCAATTCGTCGACGAAAGCCTGTGGAAGGATGCGGTGAAGCTGGCGGCGGCACCTTTCCCGTGAACCCCTCACCCTCCCACTGCTCCGCAGTGGGTCCCTCCCTCTCCCGCTTTCGCGGGCGAGGGGTGTTGAGCACCGGCGTGAAGGAGTTGCCCCTCGCCCGCGTTTGGGCTGGAGAGGGAGGGACCCACTGCGGAGCAGTGGGAGGGTGAGGGGATTGCGCGAAAGGACTCTGCAATGACGAACCGGATCGAAGTGCACGATCGCGACACACTGGCGGCGGCGCGGGCGGTGCTCGATGCCTGCGCCGGTGCGCGGGAGATGGGCGAGGCCGTCAAGGCCGCGGTCGCGCGCAACGCGAGCTGGCGGGGCGACCAGTGCATCAACCTGCTGGCGCCGGAAGCGCCCACCAGCCCGTCAGTGCGCGCGCTGCTCTCGAGTGAGATCGGCACGCGGGCGGCGGAGGGACACATCGGCCCGGTTAATCGCTGGTTCGCGGGCACGCGGCACATCGACGAGCTCGAGGCGCTCTGCGTCGAGCTCCTGAAGCGATACTTCCGCTGCAACTACGCCGACCACCGGCTCTGCGCCTCCATGATCGGCAATGCCGTGGTCTATACGGCGCTGACCGAGCCGGGCGATATCGTGATGTCGGGGGCGCAGCCGGTGGGCGGCCATTCGTCGAACCGGATCGACGGGCCCGCGGGCGCCATGGGCCGCAAGATCGTGGACATCCCGATCGATCCCCGCGAGCTCGTCGTAGACATGGACGCTTTCCGCCGGGTGGCGCCGCTGGTGCGGCCGAAGCTGGTGGCCCTCGGGCTCTCGATGACGCTGTTTCCTCAGCCGGTTACCGAGATGAAACAGGTGATCGCGGAATGGGGCGGTCGGCTCTTCTTCGACGCCGCCCATCAGCTGGGCTTGATCGGCGGCGGGCAGTTCCAGCGGCCGCTTGAGGAGGGTGCCGATATCGTCACGGGCTCCGCCGGCAAGACGTTCTCCGGCCCGCAATCCGGCATCATGATCTGGGACGATCCGGAGATCGCTGAGCGCGTGACCACGGCGGTATTCCCGGTCTGGGCCGCGACCCATCAGGTGAACCGCGTTGCGGCACTTGCGCTCGCGACGGCCGAAGCCATCGAGTACGGCGCGGCCTTCATGGCGCAGATCGTATGCAATGCGAAGGCGCTGGCGGCGGCGCTCGACGCGCGTGGTCTCCCCATGCTCGGCCGGCACAAGGGCTTCACGGAGACGCACCAGGCAATCGCCGACGCGCGGAACGTCGGGCGCGGACTCGAGGCGGCGCGCCGGCTCGAGCGCGCCAACATCATCGTCAACAAGAACCTGATCCCCGACGACAAGCCCGCCGACTGGGACTATCCCGGCGGCTTGCGCATGGGCACGATCGAGGTGACCCGCCTCGGCATGCGCGAGCCTGAGATGGAGGCGATCGCCGAGCTGATCGCGCGCGTGCTGCTGAAGCGCGAGGAGCCGGAGCAGGTCAAGCCCGACGCGCTCGGGCTCCGCCGCGAGTTCCAGACGCTCTACTACTGTTTTGAGACCGGGCTGCCGCCGAGCTAGACGCGGACGAAGCCCTTCGGCATCTGGTGGAGGCGGTCGACGCCCTTCTCGGTGATCAGCACGAGCTCGCCGGTCTGCACGCCCGCGGTGCCGTCACGCGTCACCACGTTCGGCTGTACCACCACGGTCATGCCGGGGCCGAAGCGGAAATCCGGCACCGGGCCCGCCGGTCGGCTCTTAGATCCCAGCACCGGCGGCAGGTAGCCGCCGCCGAATCCATGCACGAGATCGTCGAGGGTGGTGAAGCCTTGCTCCTCGATCACGCCCGCGGCCTCGATCACATCCTGGGCGGTGGCGCCGGGCTTCAGCACGCCGAAAATCGCCTGCAGCGCCGCGTCCGCGGCCTTGTGCAGCTTCTTGTAGAGCGGCGGCGGATCGACGCCGACCGAGAAGCTGCGCAGAACCTGACCCGGATATTCCCAGAACTGCGCGGAGATCTCCGCCATGACGATATCGCCCTTGGCGATGCGCCGGCCCGAGGGGAACTGGCGCGGCGACGCGAGGTCGGGCGTCTCCATGGAAGTGGCGCCGACGAAATGAATGTAGGTACCGCCGCCCCACGGCACGTACGCGCGCTCGATCGCGTCGACGAGATCGTGCTCGGTCAAGCCCGGCTTGATCTCGTCGCGGAGCGCTTCCATCGCGTGATCGCTCATGGCGGCGCCGAGCTTCAGCCAATCGATCTCCTCGGCTGACTTGACGAGGCGAAGCCGCGCGTAGGCGGCGTTCAGATCGATGGCGCGGCCGTAACGCGCCGCGAGGATGTCGTGCTGCGTATAGGTCATGAGGCCGATCACGCCGACGCGGCCGACCTTGGCGCCGCGCCGCGCGAGCTCCTCGACCGTACGGCGGATCGTGGACTCTCCGCCCCACTCGACCTCGGCCCGCGCGATCTGCCGCGCGAGCGGCACATGATTGTAATGCTGCACGAAGAGCGAGATGGGCAGGCCCGGCGTCAGCACGCCGATCGCCTCGGCGGTCACCGGCCAGCCCGTGAGCCACGGCACCGCGGAGCCGCTGCGCGAGGCGCCGCAGATCAGCATGTGCTCGATCTTCGCGGCTTCCATGATGCGCTCGATGTCGTGCCGGCGGCGAGCCATCTCCTCGTCGGAGAAGCGCGGATAGGCCTCGCGGTAGAGCCCCCGAAGTCGACTCGGAATCCAGCCGAGATCCGCGGGGCCTAGGCGCTGGGACGCGGATTTCGTGGGTTTCTTCGGACTGGGCTTGGGCGGGCTTTTGTGGGCGCCCTTGTGGCTCGTCTTCTTCGGGTTGCCCCGGGCCATATATCCCTTGGCTTCTGTGGCGGGAACCGGAGGCGCTGACTGTAACCTGTCAGGGAGCGCGGGTGAAGCAAGCAGCGCTGCGAACACTCGGTTTTGTCTCGGAAACGCCGAGGGTTGCGTAATTTTATGAATTAATTGCAGATACTTAGCGAGAGTCAAGCGGATGGGTATTTCGACCCTCCGGGCGGCCGGTCCGTGCCGCCACTCGGGAGCCGGACGAGGGGCTCCCGCCCATCGAATCGGCGGCGCCTTCCCTGGACTCGGCACGCGCTTTCCGTTTATAAGCCTCGGCTTCCGCCTATCCGGCGCCCAGGTAGCTCAGTTGGTAGAGCACGTGACTGAAAATCACGGTGTCGGTGGTTCAATTCCGCCCCTGGGCACCATTCTTTCCGATGGCCGACCTTGGGAGGGTGTCCATTTCCCGGGTCACAAGACCGAACTTGATGCGCGCCAGTCGAGGCCAGGTGGCCTCATGATGCGCGCCTTCGTCGTCGGAGTGCTCGGACTCATCGGGCTCGGCTTCGGTGGCTACGCGCTCTCGAAGACGCTTCGCACCGGAGTGGCACGGCTCCGTGGCGGGCGGCGCATCACGAGGGCGAGCCACCCCGCGCTCTTCTGGGCGAATGTCGTCGCGTTGTGCGCCCTGCTCGCGGTGTCCCTGGGATTGCTCATCGTGGGCGTAGCGAGCCTTGCGTAGGTCCTGGGCACCGCCAAAACCGGCCACCTTCTTAGGCACGGCCTTAGGCTTGCACGAATTTCGTGCTCGCCGAGTGTCGGTACTAGGCGCTCGTCTCCATGTAGATCCAGACAACGAAGAACATGGCGGCAGGCATGAAGGTCACGAAATCGACGAAGTCATAGTCGGCAACGAGGCGCCTCATGATGGGCTTCCTTCCCGCTCTTGGGATCGTGCCCCTGCATAAGCAACCTTAGCGCGCATGCCCCGTCGCATCTGCGACCTAACCGTGACCCCGCGACAGCGGCAAAAGGACCGACCACGTCAACGACGCCCCGGATCAGGCCGAGTGGAACCACAGATCGAGCGTGAAAATGGGTGGCGGCTGGCCGGCGTCGCCCAGCCAGGGATCGACGACAAACGCCTCGCCATTGTCCTTCTGCACGATCACCGCGGTGTTGCTGAAGTCGAGCGTCAGCAAGGTGCCTCGATGGGCGAGCCCGGCGACCTTGTGATGGCGGAGCAAGCCGTCGTGGGCGAGCATCGTGAGGTAGGTCCAGGTATTGACGGAATTGTCGACGCAATCGAGCTGCGTCGGATCGCCGAAATTCAGCCTGCTGTCTTCCTGATGCACCAGGGTGCCCGTGCGTTGGCCGAAGAAGCGCTCGAGCTGCGCCACGGCTTCCCCGATCTGCTGTCGCTCGGTGGCGGCGTCCTCGGGCGGCGGATCGAACTTCGCTCGCACCTCCTGCCATTCCTCGTCCGTGAGCTCGATCCGCGCCCGGTACTTGCAGCCATACCCGTAGCAGGCGAAGAAGTTACCGGGGACCGGATCGGGTCTGGCGAAGCTGATGAGGAAGTTGTTCTCGGAGGGATCGTCGATCGGGGCACACTGGGTCAGGGTGAGTAATAGGCCGGCCACCAATAGAATGTTCAGACCACACCGCATCAAACCGCCCCTTTGGCCGTTGCTTCAATAATGTTCCCGGACATTAACGATTTGTCGGGACACGGGAAACTGGTCCTTGTGGCCTTTCGAAGGGGCTGGCCGGCGGGCGATAATTTGACTTATGTTATAAAACCGCTGATCTCGCCCGCGCGAGTGGCGCGCCGGCATTAGCGACCTGTGGAGGAACACACATGATTAAATCGAAGAAGGTTCTGGGACTTCCCCTTGTCGTCGCAGCCATCGTGCTTTCACTCGCGGCCTGCAAACCCACCGCGCCGCCGCCGGCCGCAGCCGCACCACCGCCGCCCCCGCCGGCGGCTCCGCCGCCTGCCCCAGCGAAGCAGTTCATAGTCTACTTCGAGTTCGACAAGTACAACCTGACGCCGGAAGGCGCCAAGGTCGTGCAGGACGCGGCTGCGGCCTTCAGGTCGGGCGGGTCCGCCCGGGTGGCGATCGCGGGCTACACCGATGCGGCGGGTACGCAACGGTACAACATCGGCCTCTCCAAGCGGCGCGCGGACACGGTCCACGGGGCGCTGGTGCGAGCCGGCGTGCCTGACAGCGCGATCGCGGAGTCCTGGCACGGCAAGGAGAACCTCGCAGTCCCGACGCCCGACGGCGTGCGCGAGCCGCGCAACCGCCGCGTCGAGATCACCGAGTAAGCCTAGCTAACAGTCGTGATTGGGCGAGGGGGTGCTCGGCGCCCCCTCGTCGTTTTCGCCAAGCGTCTTCGTAGATCGCTGGATCGATAGAGCGGCGAGCCTTAGCTCGCTCTAAGGGGAGCGGTTGACCTTCGCCCGAGCGTGCGGGAAGAGTCCTGGGCGTTGCGCTCAGGGCGGAGGAGCCTCATGCCATCCGATCGGGAGCAGCTCGCGGCCTGGGTCGAGGAAGAGCGGTCGCAGCTGATCGAGTTTCTGCAAAGTTTCGTGCGCGCGCGGAGTCCCAACCCGCCGGGCGACACACGCGAGGCCGCGCGCGTCATAACCCAGCATCTCGGGCACCACGGCTTGCCCTACCGCGTGGTGGCCCCGCAGGAGATCATGCCTAATATCGTCGGCACGTTCGAGGCCGCCGCCGCCGGCCGCCACCTCGTGCTCAACGGTCATATCGATTGCTTCCCGGTCGGCGAGGGGACCGGTTGGACGCAGGATCCTTGGGGCGGCGCCATCGTCGACGGCAAGCTCTATGGCCGGGGCACCGCGGACATGAAGACCGGGACCACCGCGTCGATCATGACCTATCGGCTGCTGCACCGGATCAAGGACAGGCTCAAGGGACGGCTCACGCTCACCTGCGTCTCCGACGAGGAGACATTCGGTCCTTGGGGCGCGCGCTATCTCATGGAGCATCACCCGGAGGTGCACGGTGATTGCCTGCTCAACGGCGAGCCCGGCAGTCCCTATTCGATCCGCTTCGGCGAGAAAGGACCGCTCTGGCTCGAGTTCACCGTCCGCACGCCGGGCGCACACGGCGCATACACGCACTACAGCAAGAGCGCCACCAAGCTCGCGCTCCAGCTTGCGCACGACCTCGAGGTGGTGACGCTGATCGAGCCGAAGGTCTCAGACAACATTCGCACCGCGCTCGAGCACGGGCGCGCCGCCATGGACAAGGCGATGGGCGCGGGCGCCGCGGACACCGTCTCCGCCGTGACGCTCAACGTCGGCACCATCCGTGGCGGGCTCAAGGTGAACATGGTGCCGGGCGAGTGCGTGTTCGAAACCGACATCCGGCTGCCCGTGGGCGTCGAGAAGAAGCAGGTCCTCGACCGCGTCGCCGAGGTGCTGAAGCGGTATCCCGAGGCTGCGGTGCGCGAGACTCAGTTCAGTCCGCCCTCCTGGTGCGACCCCAATGGCGAGATGGTCGAGATCCTCCAGCGCAATGTGCAGGCCCTCAAGGGTTTCACGCCGACACCGATCGTGAGCCTCGGCGGCACCGACGCCCGGATCTGGCGCTATCGCGGCATCCCCGCCTACGTCTACGGACCTTTCCCACGCGGCATGGGGTCGACAGACGAGCACGTGGAAATCGAGGAATTCCTGCACGTCGTCCGCGTCCACGTCCTCTCGGCCTACGATTACCTGATGCACTCGTGATCGGGTCCGGCCCGTTTGAGCCGGTCCGTCAGCTACGAATTTCGCTAGGACGGTTGGACCCGCCATCTCAGGTCGTCTTGGTCTTGCCGCCGTCCATGTCGATGATCGCGCCGTGGAGGAAGCCGCCGCGCGGACCCGCGATGAAGCTCACGAGGCCGGCGATGTCCGCGGGCTCGCCGAAGCGGACCACGCGATCGGCGGCGATCATCCGGTGCTCAGCCTCGGCGGCATCGATGCCGAAGCGCTCCTGTGCGGCCTTCACGCGCCGCGCCAGCCGGTCCGTCCGGATGTCGCCGGGATTGATGGTGTTGACACGGATGCCGTCGCCGACGGCGCGGTCTGCGAGCGACTTGGTCAGTGAGAGCAGTGCCGCGTTGACGGAGCCGCCGATGGTGAACTCGGCGCCGGGCGTGCGCCCGCCGATGCCGGAGATGATAACCACGGAGCCGCGGCTCTTCTTGAGCTCGGCCCAGGCGGCGCGGATAAGCCGCATATGCGCGAAGAACTTGAGCGCGAACCCGTCCTGCCAATCAGCATCGCTGAGTTCCAGGAAATCGCCGCGCTTGGTGGCGCCGGCATTGGCGACCACGATGTCGATCTTGCCGAACCGCGCGACGGTTGCCGCTGCCAACGCGGCGGGCGCATCCGCCTCACGGAGATCCGCGACATGCGCCGCCGCGTGACCGCCGATCGCGTCGGTACTCGTGTTCAGCGCGTCGGCGCTACGCGCCGCCAGCATCACGCTCGCCCCGTCGCGCGCGAGCTCCTCGGCGATCGCGGCGCCGATGCCGCGGCTCGCGCCCGTGACGATCGCGACCTTGCCCTCGAGACTCCGAGCCATGTCCTGCTCCCGGTCGTTGGACGAGATCGACCACTATAGCCTCGCGCGATACCCGCCGCACGACCACCGCTTGCGAGCGGGTGGCGGCGGCGGGTAGCCTCGTCCGCGAGGAACACCCGCATGACCCGCGACGGCGAGACCACGATCCTGCTCGATGGCCTGACCTTCCCGGAGGCGCCGCGCTGGCGCGACGGCAAGCTCTGGTTCTCCGACTTCTACAGTCACCGCGTGATCCGTGTTGGGCTCGACGGCCGCGCCGAGACCATCGTGGAAGTACCGCAGCGGCCGTCAGGCCTCGGTTGGACGCCCGAGAGCGCACTCCTGATCGTCTCGATGCTGGATCGCCGATTGATGCGGGTCGAGGACGGGACGCTCCGCCTCGTCGCCGATCTCTCGGGGCTGGCGACGGGACCCTGCAACGACATGGTGGTCGACGGCCAAGGTCGTGCCTACGTCGGCAATTTCGGCTTCGACCGTCATGCCGGCGAGCCCGAGCGCGCGACCTGCATCGCGCGCGTCGATCCCGACGGGAAGGTCACGCGTGTCGCCGACGATCTCTCCTTCCCGAACGGCACGGTGATCACGGCCGACAACAGGCGCCTCATCGTCGGTGAGACCTTCACCAAGCGGCTGACGGTGTTCGACGTCGCCAGGGATGGGGCGCTCACGAACCGGCGGGTGTTCGCGCAATTCGACGATTGTTACCCCGACGGCATCTGCCTCGACGCCGAGGGCGCGATCTGGGTCGCCGATGCCCGCGGCAATCGCGTCATCCGCGTCTTCGAGGGCGGACGGATCGAGCGCACGATCTTGACCGGCGCCCAAGGCGCGTTCGCCTGCATGCTCGGCGGGGACGATCGCCGTACCCTCTTCATCTGCACTTGCTCCGGCTCGGGTCCCGCGATGGGGAGCAAGCGGGAAGGCCGGATCGAGCTGGTCCGCGTCGATGTGCCCGGCGCCGGTTTGCCTTGAGGTGATGCCATGAACGAACGCACGAAGCTCCAGGACGATCCCGGCCTCGCCGGCAAAGTCGCGATCGTCACCGGCGGCGGCGCCGCGGGCGATGGCATCGGCAATGGCCGCGCCGCGGCGATTCTCCTGGCGCGCGCGGGTACGCGCGTGCTGGCGGTGGACCGCGAGATCGCGCTTGCCGAGCGCACCGTGGCGATGATCGCGGAGGAGGGCGGCGAGGCTGTTGCCTTCGCGGCCGACGTCTCCGACGAGGCGCAGGCCGAGGCGATGGTCACGACCGCCATCGAGCGCTTCGGTCGGCTCGATTTTCTCGACAACAATGTCGGCATCGGCGCGCAGGGCAGTGTGCTCGAGACCAAGCCACAGGATTGGCGCCGAGTGATGCAGATCAATGTCGATACGATGTACCTCGCCGCGCGCCATGCGATCCCTGCGATGATCAGGACCGCGGGGGGCGGCGCGATCGTCAATATCTCCTCGATCTCGGCGCTGCGGCCGCGCGGGCTTTCTGCTTACACGACATCGAAGGGTGCGGTGATCGCGCTCACGCGCGCGATGGCAGTCGATCACGGCAAGGATGGCATCCGCGTCAACTGCGTGGCGCCGGGTCCGATGTATACCCCGATGGTCTACGCGGGCGGCATGAGTGCCGAGGCACGCGACCAGCGCCGCCGCGCCTCCGTGCTCGGCCTCGAGGGCACCGGCTGGGACGTGGGTCACGCCGTGCGCTTCCTGCTCTCGAGCCACGCGCGCTACATCACGGGACAGACGCTGGTGGTGGACGGCGGCGCCACGCTGGTCGGTCCCGCCCGGGCACCCGACTCGCACTGAGCGCAAAAGGAGCCTTCGATGGCGCGCGTGCCCTATCTGAGCAAGTCCGATCTCGGCGCGGCGGACCAGGATTTGCTCGCCCGCGAGATCACACTGCATCGCGCGATCGTGCACAGCCCCAAGGGCGCCCGGGCCTTCCTCGGCCTCGGCAAGTTCATCCGGCACGAGAGTCGGCTCGATCCGCGGCTGCGCGAGCTCGCGATCCTCCAGGTCGGCTACGTCGCGCGCTCGCCTTACGAGTACTCGCATCACATCAAGATCGGTCGCGAGTTCGGCGTCTCCGACGCCGACATCGGCGCCATGATCGACGAGACCGAAGGCCGACCGACCCGCCTCGACGAGCCGGCGAAGCTCGTGCTCAAAGCCGCGCGCGAGATGACCACGGACATCGCTGTCTCCGACGCGACCTTCGCGGCGCTCCGCCAGCATCTCGATCACGAGCGCCTGGTCGATCTCGTGATGACGATCGCGTTCTACTGCGGCGTGGTGCGCCTGCTCGCGAGCCTCGAGATCGATGTGGAGCCCGAGTATCGGCGCTATCTCGACGAATTTCCGCTGCCGGCGAAGTCCTAGCGGCGGCATTGGCACAATTTAGCAAGCTCTCTCTTGCTAAATTACGGCGCCGCGCTATTCTCCAAGCATGAGTTTGGATAATAGCCACCTCACGGCCGGCGCCGACCGGCTGCTGGGCATCATCAAGCGCCGCGGGCCGCAGCGGGGCGGCGACCTTGCCCGAGCCCTCGGGATCACCGCCGAGGCCGTGCGCCAGCACCTGGTGCAGCTCGCGAACGCCGGTCTCGTGACGTCCGAGGTCGAGAAGCGTGGCGTCGGGCGGCCATCGCGGCTCTGGAGTCTCACGGCGGCCGGCCACGCCCGCTTTCCCGATACCCATGCCGAGCTCACGGTGCAGCTCATCGATGCCGTCCGCGAGGCCTTTGGCGACGCCGCGCTCGAGCGGGTCATCCACGGGCGTGAGGCCGAGATCCGTCGCGGCTATCGCGCGGCGCTCGAGGGCTTGCGGACGCTGGCGGCACGGGTCGCGCGCCTCGCCGAGATCCGCGACCACGAGGGGTACATGGCGGAATGGCGCAAGGACGGTGACGGTTTCCTGCTGCTGGAGAACCACTGTCCGATCTGCGCCGCGGCGGCGGCATGCCAGGGATTCTGTCGCTCCGAGCTCAGGATCTTCCGCGACGCGCTCGGAGCCGATGTGGCGGTGGAGCGCGTCGAGCACATCCTCGCGGGCGCCCGGCGCTGCGCCTATCGGATCGCGCGCGCGGCGCCCAAGGGGCGGAGAACCGCATCGACGGAGGCAGACCATGGCGTGGATCGACGCGCTCTCGGCGGCTGAGCTCGAGGCCAAAGGCAAGGCTGTGGTCCGACACGAGGGCCGGCAGTACCTGGTGATGCGCACCCCCGACGGGGTCTTTGCCTGCGCGAACCGCTGTCCGCATGAGGGTTATCCTCTGAGCGAGGGCGTGCTGACCGAAGGTCACGTCCTCACCTGCAATTGGCACAACTGGAAATTCGATCTCGCCTCGGGCGAGACCTTGGTGGGCGGCGACAAGCTTCCGCATTGTGCCGTGGAGATCCGCGACGGACGCGTATTCCTCGACATCAGGCCACCCGATCCCGCGGCGATCCGGACAAAGGTGCTCGCGGCCTTGCCCAAGGCGCTCGAGGATGTCGACCAGCAGCGCCTTGTCCGCGAGGTCGCGCGATTGGTGCAGATCGGTGCCGATCCCGTGGACGCGGTTCGCGCCACGGTCGCCTGGGCGGCGGAGCGGCTGGAGTTCGGGACCACCCACGCGGTCGCAGGGGCGCCCGGCTGGCTCGCGCTCTACGACCGCGCCACGACCGGCGCCGAGGAGAAGCTCGCCGCGCTCGGCGAGATCCTCGGCCATTTCGCCGACGACGTGCGCGGTCTCCAGCGGTTCCCGTTCGCGGCCGGCCGCGCGCCCTGGGACGAAGGCCGTTTCCTGATGGCGATCGAAACCGAGGACGAGGCCGCCGCTATCGCCGTGCTGCGCGGTGGTCTCGCCGAGGGATTGTCGCCCGCGGACCTACTGCCGTCGCTCGTGACGGCCGCCTTGGCGCACTACGCCGATTTCGGGCATTCCCTGATCTATGCGGTGAAGACAGTCGAGCTCGCGCGGCGCCTCGGCGCCGAGTCGGCGGTGCCGCTGCTATCGATGCTGGTGCGGAGCCTGATCTACGCCGCGCGCGAGGACAAGCTGCCGGAGTTTCGCGATTACGCCGCGCGCCGGCAGGCGTGGGGCCGGAACGCCTCGACGAAATCCGTGCCGCTCGAAGCCGAGGCGCTGCGCGGCAAGTCCGCGAAATCCGCGATGGCGATCGTCGCCGGCTGGAGCGCCCACTACACGCCCGAGGCCATCCTCGCCACGCTGGTCGAGGCGGCCGCCTGGACACTCCTCCATGTGGACGAGCGCCTGCTGACCCGGCTCGACGCACCGCTTGCCGACAACATCGGCTGGCTCGACTTCACCCACGCCCTGACCTTCGCCGATGCCGCGCGAGCCGCGGTCGAGGTTCGCCGCGACTTGTGGCCGAGCGCGCTCCTTCAGCTTGCGTGTTTCATGGGCCGCAACAGCGGGTACGTCGACGCGGAAGTGGACGAGCGGCGGTACGCCGTCAGCGATCTCCGCGAATTCCTGGACCAGAGCATCACAGGGCTCTTCGATCATGGCCGCGACCGCTTCATCATCTCGGTGCACTTGACCAAGACGTTGCTCGCGGGAGAGGCGCTGATAGCGGTGCTGCCGGACAAGGCGCCGTTGATCGCCGCCGCCCTCAATCGTTTCCTCGACGCCCCCATGAAGGGCCGGCACGTCCTGCGCACCGCGCGGCAGATGCGGGACCTGGTCGCGCAGGAGTAATGCCGGCCTGATAAGCTCCTCTCGGGGAATGCGGAGCGCGGCTCCGCCGTTCTAGCCTGAGTCCAACCTAAGGGAGGAGCTAAGCCTATGCGTTCGCTATCCCTGTCGCTCGCGATTGCCGCCGTGAGCTTGCTGCCCGCCGCGGCCTTAGCGGCGCCAGCCATGAGTCCGGCCGGCGACACCTCTCAGCAGCTGGCCCAGTACCAGTCGCCGCCACCGCCAGGCGGTTGGTGGGAGCAATCCGGCCGCGTCGACGATCTGCGTAACCGGTATTGGCAGCTTTCCCCGCGTCAGCGCTACCGCTACGACCAGCTGGAGCAACAGATCCGCGGTCTGCAGGCGCGCCAGGAGCAGCTCCGCCGCGACCAGCGGCGCATCTTGCGCTGGGGCGACTAGCTCACCCGGCGCGCTGCGCCTGCGCTGATTTCGTATCGACCGGCGCGTAGTACTGGGGTGCCTCGCGTCGGTCGAACATGCCGTAGTCACGAATGACCCGGACGCGCCGGTGGCGCAGTCCGGCACCGGCGATCGCCTTCGGTTCCCACGCAGCCGAGTTGGCCCAGGACGCCAGCAGCACCAGCTTGCCGGGGTTGTAGATGCTCTCGAAGACCTCGTGGTCGACGAGGCCGGAGCCTTTCGCCTCAGCTAGGCCGAGGTCACGCGCGACGTCGGCGCTCGCGGGCTTTGCGTCCCTTGCCGCGATCTCGCTGATGGTGACGCGCCGCGCCGCGCCCACCTCGGTCTCGTCGAGCCGCTGCTCCCGGACCGTGTGGCCTTCCGGCGGCGCCGTGTCGGAGACGATCTCGCCCACCCGCAGGTGGTAGTCCTCGAAGATCTCGAACCGGCCTTTCTCCTGCGCGTGGTGATGGAGCGCCAGGGTGCGCCAGCGGACGAGTGCTTTCTCATCGCGCCAAGTCGAGATCGATAGGATCTTGCCCTCCAGGCGCTTGCTTGCGTAGCGCTCGTTGTCGATGAAGCCGTCGATTTTCTCGATATGGGGTTTCAGCCCCTGCGCGATCCCCAGGTAGTCGTCGAACCGCTCCTTGTGGGGCTTCACCTCGAAAATCACCATGAACATGTCAGACTCCTCGTGATCAGCCGGGGTCAGGGTGCCGCGTCGGCGCCGGTCAGGAATGTCTCGGCTTCGCGATAGAGCGCATATCGGTTCGCCTCGAGGTGCATCAGGTGCGTCGCGCGCGCGATCTTGACGTCCCGGCGCACCGGCGAGGCCTTGAGCGCGTTGAACAGCCAGCGGCATCGTCATCGGTGCAATAGCTGTCCCACTCTCCGCGGATGATCGCAACGGGCGCACGGACGAGGGCGGGGTCATAGGCGAGCTCGCCGCCCCAGGCGTCGAAGATATCCTGGAACGCGCCACTCGGCGTCTTCACGGCAGCCGGCGAGCGTTCGCGACTTCCGGGGTCAACATCGAGGTAACGCTCGCCCCAGTCCTCGAAATGTCGCTTGGATAAGACCGCTACCTCACCCTGGGGAACGTCGGCGACGAATCGGTCCCATTGGTCCTTGAGCGAGATCAGCCGCCACGCGGGCAAGCGGTGGCCCGCGCTTTCGCGCATCCGCCGCACGATGGGTCCGAAGAAGACCAGGCGATCGACCCGCTCAGGCGATCGCCCCGCAAACCGACCCGTCACGATCGTGCCCCAGGAATGTGCGATGAGCGAGATGCGCGAGACACTGTGGTGCTCCGTGATGAGCCGCACGGCGTGCTCGAGTTGCCGGCTCGCGCTCTCCGCGCGCCCGAGCGGCGCGTGCGCGTCCGCCGGCTCGGCCATCTCGGGATAGGGGTCCGAGAGGTTGCCGAAGCCGTGAAAATCGAGGCCCCAGACGTGGAAGCCGGCGGCGCAGAGCTCGTCGCGCCAGGATCGCCCGTCGAATCGATGGGCGACCGAGAGCGCGGAGGGAAACGTCCCGCCGTGAACATAGAGAACAACCTTGGCCGTGTCGTTCGGTTGCCGTGTCGGCGCCGCGTAGCGCAGGAATAGGCGAAGCCCGCTCAGCGGGCTCGGCATGCGGAAGTGCTCCTCGTTGGGATCGAGCCTCTGGCTCGGTCTCGTCGCTTCCGCGATCTGCATGATGTCACCTTCAATCACAGAGCTCGGCCAAGGAAACGGTCCCGGCCCCGTCGCTCTGCAATATGGGCCGCGGCCCTGCGGCGTCGAACGGAAACGCTTTGGTGGCGAGCGAAGCTTCTATGTGATCATTCCGCATCGCCGGAGCGAGGCGATCATCGATGCATCCAGGAGGTGCCGGTAGGCGCGGTCGGGGCTCGTCGCGATCGCGGCCCACTCCGCGAGATTGCGCTGGCGTACCTCGGGGTCCCGCTCCTCCAGGAGTCGCTTGTTGTGCTGAGTGATTGCGTTGATCGCGTCGACGGCGGCAGGCTTGCGCTGCGGCTCGTAGCCGGCGAGCGTCTCCTCGTCGCTCTGCCCGTGCCAAACCCCGGCGATGCGCGCCGTCAGGCTGAGCGCGTCGTGGAGGCCGCCGTTGAGGCCCATGCCGCCCAAGGGATTGTTGATGTGCGCGGCATCGCCCGCCAGGAAGACGCGACCTCTGCGATAGGTCGATGCCACGCGCTGGCTCACGCGATAGATCGCGCGCACGATGATCTCGTAGTGCTCGTCTCGAGGCAGGAGGTTCTGCAGGCTGCGCTGAATGCTCGCCTCCTGGACGGCATCCTCGGGCTCGCGGCTCGCGTCGACCGGCATCACGATCCGCCACATGTCCGGGATCTGCAGGAGCAGATACCCACGCCTCGGGATCGGCCGTATAGTTGACGGAGCAGATGTCCGGCATGCGGGCGCGGAAATCGAAGCGCGTGCCGGCCACCAGAAAATGTTCGGGATAGGTGAAGCCCTCGAAATCGATGTCGAGCGCCTTGCGGACGGTGCTGCGGCCGCCGTCCGCCGCGATCACGAAATCGGCGGTAAAGGCGCGCTCGCCATCTGGCGTGTCCGCGCCAATCACGACCTCGTCCTCGCTCTGGCGAAGGTCGGCGACCGCATGGCTGAACAGCAGGCGCACGCCGGGAATGGCCATGAGCCTCGGGTGCACCCAGTCCACCAGCTTGAACTGCTCGCACTGGAGCCTATAGGGGTGCCGCGTGTCGTGGCGGAGAACCGAGAAGTCGAACTCGGCGATGCGGCCGCGCTCGCGGTCGCGATACTGCATGGTCGGGGCCTTGAGGCCCATGGCGACCAGCGCCTCCGTCACGCCGCAGTCCTCGAGCAGGTCGAGGGTCGGCGGATGGAATGTCGATGCCCGGTAATCGATGATCGGCGCGGGCTCGCGCTCGAGGACCGTGACGGGAATGCCCGCGCGGGCGAGGATGAGTGCCGCGACCGAGCCTACCGGCCCGCCGCCGACGATCACCACGCGATCGTGCTTGCGTTTCATGGCGTCCCATATTGGCGCGCGTCTGGCACGGGCGCCAGGCAAGGCCTATGCTGGCGGGGTGTGGCGGGAGCAATGCCGTGTCCGGGGTGATGGGATTTTTCCGGCGGATTGCGTTCGTGGCGACAGAGGTCTTCGAGGTCGCGCGGGCAGCCGTGCGCAATTGGCTCGCGGACCGCGCGCCGAGCATGGGCGCGGCGATCGCCTACTACACCGTATTCTCCATGGCGCCGATCCTGCTCCTGGTGATCGCGATCGCCGGCCTTGCCTTCG
This sequence comes from Allostellaceae bacterium, assembly GCA_035280245.1. Taxonomy (GTDB): domain Bacteria; phylum Pseudomonadota; class Alphaproteobacteria; order ATCC43930; family CGMCC-115725; genus DASZHJ01. The sequence goes on along the minus strand of DATEGF010000040.1, from coordinate 40,473 downwards.
GCGACCAGGCGGCGCAGGGCGCGCTGGTGACCAATCTCAGCGATGTCATCGGCGCCGAGGGCGCTCAGGTGCTCCAGAACCTGATCAAAGAGGCGTCGATCGGCAGTTCCGGACCGATCGCGACCGCGATCAGCCTATCCACGATGGCGCTCGCCGCGACCGCTGTGCTCGCCGAGCTGCAATCCGCGCTGAAAGTGGTCTGGCGGGCCGAGGCGAAACCCGGGCGCAAGATCGTCATTGCGATCAAGTACCGCCTGTTGTGTCTCGCGATCATCCTCGGTTGCGGCGCGCTCCTTGGCGCTTCGCTGGCGACGAGCACGGCGATCACCGTCCTCTCGGAATACCTGAGCGCCGTGCACGCGGCGTTGCCCTACATACTCGGCATCTTCAACGCCGGCATGACGATCGCGATGACCACGATCCTCTTCGGCATGATCTTCAAGATCCTGCCGGATGCGCCGATCGAGTGGCGCGACGTCTGGGCGGGCGCCGCCTTCACCGCCGTGCTGTTCACGGTCGGCAAGCACCTCTTGAGCCTCTATATCGGCGGCAAGCACGCGACGAGCGTCTATGGCGCCGCCGGGGCGCTCGTCATCATCCTGCTGTGGGTCTATTACTCCGCGCAGATCCTGCTGTTCGGCGCGGAGATCACCAAGGCCCACGCCGAGCGTCGCCAGTTTCGCGCGGCGAGCCGGACGGCGGTGCCTCAAGCCGCGGCGATCCCCGACACGCCGCCCAACGCGCTCTAGGAAGCATCAGTCGTTCGGCTGGCGCTTCAGCCATTCCTGATAGCGGGCGAGCGCGGCTTCCTTGGGTGGATAGGTCCCGATCACCGGCGCGCCGTTGCGGACCTCCTCGATGACGAACTGCTCGAGGCGCTCCTGCTCGGCGGCGTCGTGGGCGACCTCCGCCGCGAGATGACGCGGGATCACGATCACGCCCTCGCCGTCGCCGACCAGCACGTCGCCGGGATAGACCGCGACGCCGCCGCAGCCGATCGGCAGGTTCATGTCGACGGCGTGGTGCTGCGCCAGGTTCAGCATGGGCGCGGGCCCGCCAAAGTAGACGGGGAAGCCGAGCCCCGCGATCTCCGGTGAATCCCGCAAGCCGCCATCGGAGACGAAGCCTGCGATACCCCGCACCTTGAGCCGGGTCAGCAGGATCGAGCCGCCGGAGGCGGCGCTGGCATCGCGCCGGCAGTCGCACACCAGCACGTGGCCAGGCGGCGCGGTCTCTATCGCCTTGCGCTGGGGATGGTTGGGGTCGTTGAAGACGCTTACCTGGTCGAGGTCCTCGCGCGCGGGGATGAAGCGCACAGTGAACGCCTCGCCCACCATGAGCTCCGGTCCCTGTGCCAAGGGCCGCACGCCCTGCATGACGGTGTGCCGCAGGCCCCGCTTGAAGAGCTGGGTCGAGAGCGTAGCGACGCTGCATTTGCGGAGCAGCGCCTTGATGTCGTCGGTGATGGGGGTGCTCATGCCGGCTTGGCCTCCTCGTTTGCTAATATGGTAGCATACATGATATGCACGCGGGATCGCTGCCAAGAGAAGCAGGCCGATGAAACGTGGTGCCGGGAGGATGCCTGAAGCCGCACCGAAGCACGAGACGGTAGCGAGCGCCGACGTCGTGCCGATGCGCCGCCAGACCATCGCCTCCCAGATCCGAGCCGTGCTGCGCCGCGATATCATCGCGGGCCGGCTGCTGCCGCGCACCATGCTGTCGGAGCAGGAGCTGTCGCAGCGCTTCGGCGTCTCGCGCACGCCGATCCGCGAGGCGCTGATCAAGCTCTCGGAGGAGAACCTGCTCGAGATCTATCCGCAGTACGGCTCCTTCGTGGCGCCCATCAAGCTGCGCGAGGTCTTCGACAGCCAGTTCGTGCGAGAGTCGCTCGAATGCTCCGCCGTCGAGCGCGCGGTCGAGCGCATCGACGCGCGTCAGGGCAAGGCACTGGCCGCGCTGCTAAAGCGCCAGCGGGTCCTGCAACGGGCGGGCGATCACGACGAATTTTTCCTGGCCGATGAGCGCATGCACGCCCTCATCATGGAGATCGCCGGACACGCCAACGCCTGGCGGCAGGTCGAGAACGCCAAGGCGCAGATGGATCGGGTGCGTTTCCTCTCCATGCGCAACGTGCGCAAGCAGCCCTCGGTGATCGCTGAGCACACCTTGATCGTCGACCGTATAACGCACCGCGACCGCGCCGGCGCGGTTGCGGCGATGCGCGGTCACCTTCGAGGCTTGTTCCGCTCCGTCGAGATCCTGGCCGCAAAGGAGCCGGGGTATTTCGTCGATGAGACCGCCGGCGGGTCGGGTCCGCCGCCGCGCGTCGTGGCGTCCGCTCATGCAGTCGCCGTCGAGAAAGGAACCCATCTCGGTTCGCGGTTATCGAGGCAACGTCCAACACCCTAGGGAGGATCGCGTCATGTTGTTGAAACCAACTCGTCGTGCCGTCGTGGCAGGCCTCGCGGGCTCGGCGCTCGTGGGCCGCAGCGCGTTCGCGCAAGGCGCCTTGCAGCTGCCGAAATCGCCGGTGTCGCTCAATTTCGTCGACGTCGCCGGCAATCTCGCGCTGACCCAGCCCGCGCTCGAGAACTACCGCAAGATGAAGCCTCAGCTCGTCTCGAACATGACCTTCACCAAGGCGCCGGCGCCCGAGCTCCCGGGCAAGATCAAGGCGCAGCAGGACGCCGGGCGTATCGACATCGACGGCGTGCTCACGGGCATCGACGCGCTCTCGGCGGGTATCGACCAGAAGCTCTGGGTGCAGGTGCTGCCGGAGTATGCCGCGAGCTTACCGAAGCTCGACGACATCTACCTGCCGGGCGCCAAGGCCATGCAGGGTCTCGCGCAGAACCAGGGCGTGTGCATCGTCTTCTGCCAAGCGGGACCGCTCATCGAGTTCGCGCCCGACCGCGTCAAGGACCCGCCGAAGACCGCGGAGGAGCTCCTCGCCTGGGCGAAGGCGCATCCCAATCGCTTCATGTACGCGCGCCCCGCCAATTCGGGCCCCGGCCGTGTGTTCATGATGGGTTTGCCCTATGTCCTCGGCGACAAGGATCCGCACGATCCCAAGACCGGCTGGGACAAGACTTGGGCTTATCTCAAGGAGCTCGGCCAGTACGTCGAGTACTATCCGTCGGGAACCGGCCCCACGATGAAGGAGCTGGGCGAGGGCTCGCGCGACATGATCCCGACCCAGATGGGCTGGGACATCAATCCGCGCGCCCTCGGCGTGGTGCCGAAGGAGGTGCAGGTCGGCACGCTCAAAGGCTTCCACTGGGTGCTCGACGCACATTACCTGTGCATCCCCAAGGGCCTCGCGCCGGAGAAGGTCGCGGTGATGATCGATCTTCTCAACTACATGCTGTCCCCGCCTGCGCAGGCCATCACTTATGACGCCGGCTACTTCTACCCGGGTCCCGCGGTGAAGAACGTGCCGGTCTCCATGGCGCCGAAGGAAAGCCAGGACATCATCAAGGAGTACGGCCGGCCCGAGTATGAGAAGCTGATTGCCGACAATCCGCAGGAGCTGCCGCTCCTGCCTGACCAGCTGGTCTATGCCTTCGGCCGCTGGGACCAGGAAATCGGCGGGGCGAAGACGAAGTAGGAGGGCAGGAAGCGGTGATCGCGGCGGCGCGCAAATTCCGGAAGCTGCGGCTCGATCGGGTGAGCCGTGACTTCGGCGCGCTCAACGCGCTCAAGGATGTGTCGCTGGAGGTCGGGCGGGGCGAGTTCATCGCACTGCTCGGCCCCTCCGGCTGTGGAAAGTCGACCGCGCTTAATTGCCTCGCGGGGCTGCTGCCGCTCACCGGCGGCGGCATCTGGCTCGACGAGGAGCGGATCGACCGACTGCCGCCGGAGCGGCGCGGCTTCGGCATGGTGTTTCAGAACTACGCGCTCTTCCCGCACATGAGCGTGCGCAAGAACATCGGTTTCGGTCTCAGGATGCAGAGCCGGCCGAAGGCGGAGATCGACCAGAAGGTGGAGGAGGCGCTGGCGCTGGTGCGCTTGACCGAGCAGGCGCAGAAGCTTCCAGGTCAGCTCTCGGGCGGGCAGCAGCAGCGGGTGGCGATCGCGCGTGCGATCGTCATCGAGCCGCCGCTGGTGCTGATGGATGAGCCGCTTTCGAACCTCGACGCCAAGCTCCGCCTGGAGATGCGAGCGGAGATCCGGCGCATCCACAACTCCGTCGGCTCGACCACGATCTATGTGACCCACGACCAGGACGAGGCGCTGTCGCTCGCCGACCGCGTGGTCGTGCTGCGCGACGGCACGGTGCGCCAGGTGGGTGCGCCCAGCGAGCTCTACGGCCGGCCCGCCCATCCCGACGTCGCGGAGTTCATGGGCTATCGCAATCTCCTGCGCTCGCGCGTGGCGAATTCGGGTGCGGAAGCGGCTACTGTCGAGGTGGCCGGCGCCACGCTCTCGGGCGTGGTGGTCGAGCGGCCCGCGAATGGCGAAGCCATCGTTGCGATCCGTCCCGAGGACCTGACGCCGGAGCCCCGCGGGCCCATCGCGGCTACGGTCGCGACGGCCGAATACCGTGGCCGCGATTTCTATGGCACGGCACTCACCGCCGATCGCACCGAGCTGTTCTTCCGTTCCGAGCAGCCGGTTGCACCGGGCGACACGCTGCGGCTCGGGGCCGAGCCGTCGCGCGTACTCATCTACGCGAACGGCGCGGCATGACGACGCTTTCGACCGAGGCCGCTGCCGCGCGAGCAATCGCGGATCGGCCGCCGCTTCGGCTCGTGCTGGCTCAGCGCGGCCTCGACGGTGTGACGCTGCTGGTGCTGCCGGCGGCATTCTTCATCGTGGCGCTCTTTGTTTATCCCTTCGTCCATGGCCTCGTGCTCTCGCTGGAGCCGAAGGCCGGTGACTGGCTCGCCAATTATCGCAAGTTCTTCTCGGAGCCTTTCCTCTACGACACCATCGGCAAGACCATGTGGCTCGCCCTGCCGTCGACGCTGGTGAACATCCTGATCTCGATCCCCGTGGCGATGCGGGTGCGGCTCATGCGCCACCAGCGCCTGCTCACCACCATCCTGGTACTGCCGATCACGCTCGGCACCGTGCTGATCGCCGAGGGCTTGTTGAATTACCTGGGTCCGCAGGGCTGGCTCAATCGCACTTTGGCGCTCTTCGGTCTCGTCTCGAGCCCGATCCGCCTTGTGCACAATTACTGGGGCGTGTTCCTCTCGCTCGTCGTGTCGGGCTTCCCCTTTACCTTCCTGCTGACGCTTTCCTATGTCACCGGCATCGACAGCTCGCTGGAGCAGGCCGCTGCCACTCTCGGCGCCAGCGCGCGGTCGCGCTTCCGGCACATCTTCCTGCCGCTGTTGACGCCGGGCCTCGCCATCACTTTCTGCCTCTCCTTCGTGCAGACTTTCTCGGTGTTTCCGTCGGCCGTGCTGCTGGGCGCGCCGGCCGGCGTCACGCGCGTGATCTCGATCGCGGCCTACCAGGCCGCTTACGAGCAGTACGACTACTCGATGGCCTCGGCGATCGCGATGATCATGGGTTTCTCCCAGCTTCTGGTGGTCGTTCTCGTGCTGGCGGCGCGTGGCTTCTTCTATCGCGGGCCCGCGGGCTCGGCGAAGGGCTGACGCGTGATGGGCAGCGAACAGTCACTCTCGGCCCGGCTCTGGACGACCGCGATCTGGGTGCTCGTCGGCTTCTTCGTCCTGAACCTCTTCGCAATGGTCGGGACGGTGGTGGTGAACTCGCTGGGCACGCGCTGGCTCGGCACGTGGCTGCCCACCGCCTTCACCATCAAGTGGTACGCTTCTGCCTGGAACGAGTTCCAGCTCGATCAAGTGCTCGTCGTGACCTTCGAGGTGGTGGGGGCGGTGGTCATGCTCTCGGGCGCACTCGGCGTACCGGCCGCCTATGCGCTGGCGCGTCGCGAATTCCCCGGCAAGAAGCTGGTGACGCTGCTGTTCCTCCTGCCGCTCCTGGTGCCGCCCATTACCTTCGGCATCCCGCTCGCGACCGTGCTCTACAAGGCGGGTCTCGCGGGCTCGCTCTCGGGCGTGGTGCTCGCGAACCTCGTGCCGACCGTGCCCTTCGTGATCCTGGTGATGATTCCGTTCATCGAGCAAATCGACCCACGCATCGAGGCCGCGGCACGCGTCTTCGGCGCGGGGACCGCCCGGCTGTTCATCCATGTACTGCTGCCGCTCTTGGCGCCGGGCATGCTGGCGGCATTGCTGCTGGTGCTCGTGCGCACCATCGCCATGTTCGAGCTCACCTTCTTCACCGCAGGACCGACCAGCCAGACCTTGGTGGTGGCGCTCTATTACGCCGTCTATGCCGCGGGGGTGCGCGCGGGCCAGTCGATCGACGCCATGGCGGTGATCTACTTGGTGACCACCCTGGTCTGGCTCCTGGTCGCACTCCGGTTCGTCAACCCGACCCAACTCGTCACCCGCGCCAAGCGAGCGCCGGCGCGATAAACTCCTCTGCGCCGTCCGCAGGGGCTCGTCGCCGGGAGGATCGCCGATGCGCATGCCGTGGTTGCTCGCCGTGGGCCTGGTCCTGCTGGCTCCAGGGCCGGTGTTGGTCGCCGCGCAGTCGTCGGGCTCGAGCGTGGTTCGCGAGGGTCCGATCGATCACGACGTCTACCTCGCGGGCTCCTCGGTCGCGCTGCGCGGCCCGGTCGACGGCGATGCCGTGCTGGCGGGCGGGCACGTCGCGACCGACGGTGACATTACCGGCGGCGTGATCGCGGCTGGCGGAACCGTGGACATTCGCGGGACGGTGAAGCGCTCCGTGCGGGCGGCGGGTGGCGATGTCACGGCGGCGGCGCAGATCGAGCGCGATCTCACGGCCGTCGGGGGCACGGTGACGCTCTCGCGTGATTCGCGAGTCGCCGGGAACGCCTGGATCGCCGCGGCGCACGTCGCTCTCAATGGCGTCGTCAGCAAGGACCTCAATGTCATTGGCGCGGATATCGCGGTGTCCGGGACCATCGAGGGCGACGCGCATTTGCGGGGTCGTTGGATCACCATCGCACCCAACGCGCTCATCCACGGCCATCTCACCTACGAGTCCGACACCGAGGCCGAGATCGCTGCCGGAGCGCACGTCGATGGCGGCGTCACGCGCGGGGAATGGGCGGCACCGCGGCGCGCCAGCACGGCCCTCCACGTCGTCGGTTTGGCCGCGAAGATCGTGCTCGCGCTGGGCCTCCTCGCGGCCGGGCTCCTCTTTATCCTGGTATTCCCCGGCTATTCGCTGAACGCGGCGCGGCTCATCGGGCTCCGGCCGCTCGCGAGCCTCGGGCTCGGCTTCGCGCTCCTGATCGCGACACCCGTCGCGGTGATCATCGCGATGGTGTCGATGCTGGGTGCGATCCTCGGCCTCGTCGTGCTCGCGGCCTACTTCATCTCGCTACTGCTGGCGGTGCTCACGGCCACGATTTACCTGGGCGACTTGATGCTCCGCCTCTTGGGCCGCGGCCCCGTGACTGGGTTTGGGCGACGGCTCGCCGCGCTCATCCTCGGCGTCATCGCTCTGATGATCCTGAGCGCCGTACCGGTCGTCGGCTTCTTCGTGATCCTCGCCGTCTTCGTCTTCGGCCTCGGCGCTTTCTATCTGGAGGCCGCCGAGCGCTACTGAGCGGCGGCCCGGTGCGGGCTCTTCAGCACGCGCTCGAAGGTCGCCAGCGCCTGGTCGACATCCTCGCGGCTCACGTCGAGGTGGGTCACCACGCGCATGAAGGTCGGGCCGAAGGCGCCGATCTCCACGCCCTGCTCTTTGACGGCCTGCGCGAAGTCCGGCGCGGTCCAGCCGGCCTCCGGCTTCAGGTGGAAGAACACGAGATTGGTCTCGACGCGCTTCGGGTCGATGTCGATACCGTGAAGACCGGCGAGACCCTGGGCCAGGCGCTGGGCGTTCTCGTGATCGACGCCGAGGCGCTCGACGTGATGCTCGAGGGCATAGATGCCAGCGGCGGCGATGATGCCGGCTTGGCGCATGGCACCGCCCCAACGCTGCTTCAACCGCCAGGCCTCGCGGATGAAGTCGCGGCTACCGGCGAGCGCGGCACCCACGGGCGCGCCGAGGCCCTTGGTGAAATCGACCCAGGCGGTGTCGAAGGGCTCGGCATAAGACTTGGCGGAGACGCCGCTCTTCACCACCGCATTGAAGAGCCGCGCGCCGTCCATGTGCAGCTTGAGGCCGAGATCGCGCGCGGTCTTCGCGACCTCTTGAACGGTCTTGAGCGGCCAGACCGAGCCGCCGCCGAGGTTCGATGTCTGCTCGACCTCGACGAGGCGCGAGCGCGGCGCGTAACGGCTCTCGGCGCGAACGGCGGCGCGGAGCTGCTGGGCGGTATAGATGCCATGCGTGCCGCGGATCGGGTTCACCATGACGCCGCTGAGTGCCGCGGGTCCGCCCGCCTCGGCGATGATGATGTGCGAGGTCTCGTCGCAGATCACCTCCTCGCCGGGCCGGCAGTGCACGTGGATCGCGATCTCGTTGCACATGGTGCCCGAGGGCAGAAACACCGCGCTCTCCTTGCCCAGCAGCGCCGCCACCATCTCGCAAAGCTTGCGGACGGTCGGATCCTGGTCCTTCTGCTCGTCCCCCACCTCTGCCGCCATCATGAACCGCCGCATCTCCGCGGTCGGCTTGGTCTTGGTATCGCTAAAGAGATCGATGACTTTGGCGGGCATTGGAATCCTCGAATGGGAACAGTCGCCCATAGTGTCGCATATTTCACAGCGGGTGGAAGCAAACCCCTCACCCCCTCTCCCGCAAGGGGAGAGGGGGTGCGCGCTTCCTTCTCCCTCTCCCCTTGCGGGAGAGGGTTGGGGTGAGGGGCGCCGACAGACTGTGTGCTACCCGCCTTTGACTCCCCCGGCCGCGAGGCCACCGACGATCTCGCGCTGGATCACGACCGTGAGGATCAGCACCGGGAGCGTGACGAGGAGCGCGGCCGCCGCGAGCGGGCCCCAGGAGATCTGCTCGAAGGTGAGCACGTTATAGACCGCGACCGGGAGGGTGCGGGTCTCGCGGCCCGCCAGCACCACGCCGAAGATGAAATTGTTCCAGGAGAAGATGAAAGCGAGGATCGCCGCCACCACGACCCCCGGTCGCGAGAGCGGCAGGGCGATGTGCCGGAACGCCTGCCAGAGCGTGGCGCCATCGATCAGAGCGGCTTCCTCGAGATCGGGATGCAGCGCCTCGAAGAACCCGATCATGATCCAGACCACGATCGGCACGGTGATCACGAGGTGCGTGATCACCAGCGGCCAAAGCGTGCCGGTGAGACCCAGCATCTGGAACAGGATGAAGAGCGGAATGAGGTAGGAGAGGTTGGGGGTGATGCGCGAGATCAGCACCAGCACCGCGAGGCGGTACGCCTTGGCCTTGGCGATGCCGTAGCCCGCGGGCACGCCGACGAGGATCGCGAGCAGCGTCGCGCTGCCGGTGACGATGAGGCTGTTGACGAGATAACGGCCGAACGGGCTCGACTGAAACACCTGAATGAAATTCGCGAGCGTCGGCGTCCCCGGGATGAACACCGGCGGGTAGTCGATGTTCTCGATCTCGGTCTTGAGCGACAGCGACAGCATCCAGAGGAAAACCAGGATCGCTGGCGAGACGATCACGAAGACCGTGAAGGCGAAGGCGACGCGATTCAGCGTGCGTCGTATCCGATGTCTCCTGACGGCCCATGTCATGGCGACCATTTGCTCCTCTGCCGCACATAGAGGAGCACGAGCGCAAGCGTGATGATGAGCGCGAAGAAAACCACCACCACGGCCGACGCGTAGCCGATGTTGTAGAACGCGAAGGCCTGCAGGTAGAGGAAGATGTTGAGCGTCTCGGACGCGGTGCCGGGCCCGCCCTGGCTAATCACGAAAATGATGTCGAATGCCTTGACCGCGTCGATGGTGCGGATGATCACCGCGACCATCAGGAACGGCAGCACCATCGGGAAGGTAATGTGGCGAAAGGTCTGCCAGGCCGAGGCGCCATCGAGCTGCGCCGCCTCGTAGGGCTCGGTCGGCAGCGCCGCGAGACCGCCCAGCACGATCAGCATGACCAGGGGCGTCCACTGCCAGGTCTCCACCAGCACGAGGCTCGGGATCACCGTGCCGGGGTCGTAGACCCAGAGCTGCGCGGGGATGCCGACGAGGCTCAGCAGGTAGTTGAGCACGCCCAGCTGCGGATGGAACATCATGGTCCAGACCAGCGCCACTGCCACCGGCGTCGCCATCATCGGCAAGATGAAGACACCGCGCAGGAACCCGCGCAGGGGAAACTTCTTATGGAACACCAGCGCCGAGACGGTCCCGAGCACGAGCGGCGTCACGACCGCGAGCGCCGTGTAGTAGATCGTGCGCAAGGCCGCCGAAAGGAACCGCTCGTCGGTCAGGAGGCGCGCGTAGTTCTCGAGTCCGACGAAGGTTCGGGCTTGCCCGACTTTCCATTCGTGGACGCTCATGAAGAGCGTGAAGAGCCACGGAAACACGATGACCGCCGCGACCACCACCATCGCGGGGAGCGCGAAGAGGACGTAAGGCCGGCGAACCTCGCTGGATTCACCGGCGAGGCGGCGCCACAACGGACGGACGCTCCGTGCTCCCGCCCTGTCGCGTGCGAGCGCCGCGCCGACGGCCATTACCGGCGGATCAGCTCTTCTCGGTCTTCTCTAGGACTGGCTTGAAGGCCTCGGTGGCTTTCTTGAGCTCGGCCGCGGGATCTGCGCCCGAGATCATGTTGGTGAGGCCGACGCCGAAGGTGTCGCGGAACTCCGTCACCGCGACAATGTCGGGAAGCCCCGCGCGCGCGATCGCGACTGACTGCGACATGGCGTCGAGCCACTCGCCTTTTGGCCCCGTGAGCTTGCCCGAGGCTTTCACGCTCGCGTAGGCCGAGGCGCGCGGGGGCGCGCCGTATTGCCCCTCGAGATGGCGCTGGTTCATGAGCTTGCTCGTCGCCCACTGGACGTAGAGCCAAGCTGCCTCCTTCTTCTTGCTCGCGGCGGCGATGCCGACGCCGTCGCCGAACAACGCCGAGCGCTGGGCCTTCGGGCCCGGCGGCATCACGCCGTAGCCGACCTTGCCGACGATCTTGGATTTCGCGGGATCCTCCAGCGGGAGCGAGAAGCCGATGCCGTCGAGCCACATCGCGCCCTTGCCGAGCACGAAGCTCGTCTGGCACTCGTTCCAATTGAAGCCGGCGACGCCTGGCGGTCCGCACTCCTTGTTGAGGGTCTGATAGACCTTGGCGGATGCGATCGCCTCGGGTCCGTCGGTGTGCATGGTGAGATCGGCGTCGATCGGGTCGACGCCGTAGCCCAAGAGGAAGCTCGTCCACACGGGCACGTTGGCATTCTTGAGCCCGCGCGAGAGAAAGCCCGCGGTCGCGTTCTTGGGATCGTTGAGCTTGCGCGCGGCGTCGATCATCTCCTCGAAGGACTTCGGATAGGCGACGCCCTTCTGCGCGAAGAGCTCCTTGTTGTAATAGAGTATCCAGTAGTCGAGGTTGATCGGGATCGTGTCGAGGCGGCCGTCTTTCTGGGTGGCGTAATCCACCGCGCCCTTGGCGAAATCCGGGAAATCGAATTCGGGATTGGTGATTTTCGGGTCCTTGATGAGGTCGCGGAGATCGAGCAGCCACTTGCCGCGGCCATAAAGCTGCTTCTGCACGTGGTAGGAGACGGTCGCGACGTCGAAGCTCGGGTTGCCCGAGGTGAACTCGATCGCGACTTTCTGCCGGTGCTGCTGCTCCGGCACCTTCTCGGAGCCGACGCTGATGCCGGTCAGCTCCTCGAACTCCTTCTCGTATTTCTGCCAGAGGTCCGCGCGCGGCCCGAGTGTCAGCGTCACCTCGAGATGCTCGCCCTTGAAGCGCTTCCAGTCGAAGCTACTCTGCGCGAAGCCCGGTCTCGCTCCGAGCGCCGCCAGGCCGGCGGCACCGGCACTCGCTTTGAGCAGATTGCGCCGCGAAATCCCCAACGACTGGCTGCTGCGATGTCTCATCCCGCGTCCTCCCCGACCGAGTTTCGTCGCGCCGGCACGTGCGGCGCTTTGGAGCGGGCAACGTTATTCCAATCTGCTACCCATTGCAAAACGCGCGTGCCAACATGCGCGCTCGTATAGAGAGGAGCTCGCTGATGCCTGCCGCAGCCTCGCTTCGTGGCGTCTGGCCCGCCGCGCTGACACCATTCGACGATCGGCTGGCGGTGGACGTGTCACGGCTCGCGCGCCATTGCCGCAGGTTGCTCGAGGTGGGCTGTCGAGGCGTCAGCCTGTTCGGCACTACCGGCGAAGGTGCCGCGCTCTCCGCGGAAGAGCGCATGGCGGCGCTCGAGGCCGTGATCGGCGCCGGCATCCCGGCGGACCGGGTCATCCCAGCCGTCGGCTGCTGCGATGTGCCGACCACTGCGGCGCTCAGCGCCCATGCAGCGCGGCTGGGTGTCGCGGGTGTGCTTGCGTTGCCGCCGTTCTACCCAAAGGATTTGCGCGAGGAGGGGCTCTATCGCCACTTTGCGTCGGCGATCGAGCAACTGGGTGCCACGCCCGGCCTTCGCGTGCCGAAGGTCTGCCTTTACAACTTTCCGTTCCACACAGGCGTCACGCTGAGCCCAAAGTTGGTCCGGCGCCTCGCTGACGCCTTTCCCGGCGTCGTGGTGGCGATCAAGGACAGCAGCGCCGACTGGCCGCTATCCTCCGCTTATCTCGATGCGCTCCCCGACCTCGACGTGTTCGTCGGCGACGAGAACAGCATTCTGCGGGCGCTCGGGAAGAACGGTGCGGGCACGATCAGCGGCATGGCGAATATCATGGCGCCGACGCTCATCTCGCTGGTGGAAGGACCGCGCGCGAAAGCCAGTGATCTCGACGGCATCGTGCACAAGGCGGTGGGCGCGATGCACGGTCATCCCTTCATCGCTGCCATCAAAGCGGCGATCGCCGCTTTCGCCGGCGACACCGGTTGGCGCAGCGTACGCGCGCCACTCGAGCAGGCGCCGGAGGGTGTCGGCGCCAGCGTGCTCGCCGCGCTCAAGACGACCGGCGCCACGCTGGTTGCGACCTGAGGCGGCATGCTCAAGGGCATCGATCCGCTGCTCGGTGCCGATCTGCTGCACGCGCTCGCCGCCATGGGCCATGGCGACGAGATCGCGATCGTCGATGCCAATTTCCCCGCCACGTCGACCGCGAGGCGCTTGATCCGCGTCGATGGCGCGGGGTCGTCAGCGGTTCTATCGGCGATGCTGACGCTCCTTCCGCTCGATACCTTCACGGAGACGCCCGCCGCCGTCATGGCGATCGTCGGCGATCCCGGCGCCGTGCCACCGCCCGTTCGCGAATTTCAATCGATCATCGATCGCGTCGCTGGCAAGCCGGTGCGGATGGCGACGCTCGAGCGGAGCGCTTTCTACGAGCGCGCCCGAGCCGCGTTCGCGATTGTAGCGACCGGCGAGCAGCGCTTTTACGGCAACATCCTCGTGACCAAGGGCGTCGTGCCGCCATGACCGCGTCACCCGGGTACTTCGGGTCGGTCTCGCTCGGCCGCATGGGCCTCGGCACGGCGCCGCTCGGCAATCTCTATGCGCCGCTCAGCGACGCGGACGCCATCGAGACCATTCGACGCGCGCTGGCCCTCGGTCTGCGCTACATCGATACCGCGCCTCACTACGGCAACGGCTTGGCCGAGCATCGCGTCGGCGAGGCCCTGCGCGGCGTCGATCGAGAGAGCGTCGTGATCTCGACCAAGGTCGGGCGGATTCTGAGCGCCGATCCCGCCGCACCGAGCGACCAGCATGGCTTCGTCAGCGTGTTGCCGTTCCGGCAGCATTACGATTATTCCCATGACGGTACGCTCCGCTCGATCGAGGACAGCTTGCAGCGGCTGGGAATCGCGCGCATCGACATCGCACTCATCCACGACATCGACACGTTCACGCACGGTCCCGACGCGCAGCCGCAGCGGTTCCGAGAGGCGATGGAGGGCGCCTATCCCGCGCTCGCACGGCTGAAGGCGGCCGGCGTCCTGCGCGCGATCGGGCTCGGGGTCAACGACTGGCAGGTGTGTCTCGACGCGCTCGCCCACGGCGACTTCGACGGTTTTCTGCTGGCGGGCCGCTACACGCTGATCGATCAGTCGGCGCTTGCGGAGCTGTTGCCCGACTGCGAGCGCCGCGGCGCCAGCATCATCCTGGGTGGACCCTACAATTCCGGTATCCTCGCGAGCGGAGCCGTCGAGGGCGCGACCTTCAACTATCGACCGGCGGAGCCTGCGATCCTCGAGCGCGTACACGCTGTGAGCGCGGTCTGTGCGCGGTTCGGTGTGCCACTCCAGGCGGCGGCGCTGCAGTTCCCGCTCGGCCATCCCGCGGTCGCGGCCGTATTGCCGGGCGCGCGCAGTCCCGCCGAGGTCGAGGCCAATCTCCGCTTCGCGGCGCATCCGATCCCGCGCGCATTCTGGCAGGCATTGCGAGATGCGGGTCTTGTCGCAGCGACCTTGCCGCTGCTGGCCGGGACCGCGTGATGCGGATCGACGCCCACCAGCACTTCTGGCGTGTCGCCCGCGGTGACTACGGTTGGCTCACGCCGAAGCTCGCGCCGATCTATCGGGATTTCGGGATCGATGACCTGACGCCGCACCTCGGAGCCGTCGATATCGCCGGAACGGTCCTGGTGCAGGCGGCCGCGACCGAGGCGGAGACGGACTTCCTGCTGGAGGTCGCCGCCGGGAGCGGCGGCCTCGTGAAGGCCGTCGTCGGCTGGGTCGATTTCGAGGCGCCCGACGTGGCAGACCGCCTCGCGCGGCTTGCCCGCGACCCGCTCCTGCGCGGCGTCCGGCCGATGATTCAGGACATCGCCGATACCGATTGGATGCTGCGTCCCGCCCTCGCGCCGGCATTCCGCGCGGTCGTCGATCTCGGCTTGCGCTTCGACGCGCTCGTCCAGCCGCGGCACCTCGCCAACCTGCGGAAGCTCGTCGATCGATATCCGGGTCTCCAGCTCGTCGTCGATCACGGCGCCAAGCCGCGGATCGCCGCCGGAACGCGCGAGCCCTGGGCCGCGGAGATGCGCGCCCTCGCGCGCGAGACGGCCGCGTGGTGCAAGCTCTCCGGCCTCGTCACCGAGGCAAGCGAGCGCTGGACCGTTGCGGATCTCCGGCCTTACGCCGATCACCTCCTCGACTGCTTCGGCCCCGAGCGCCTCTTATGGGGCAGCGACTGGCCGGTGGTCGAGCTGGCCGGCGGCTATCGTGGCTGGTGGGCGGCGACCGAGGAGCTGCTCCGGCCGCTCGACGCGGCGGGCCGAGTCCGCATTCTGGGCGGAAACGCCGCCCGATTTTACGGGATCCCCTAGCGCGTCCTCACGCGGCCGGTGTCTCTCGCGTGGCGGCTTCTGGCGCACGCGGGAAACGGATCGCGAAGGTCGTGCCTTCGCCGGGCGCGCTCTTCACCTCGACGGTGCCACCGTGGCTGATGATGATGCCATGCACGACCGAAAGGCCGAGGCCGGTGCCTTCGCCGACTTTGCGCGTGGTGTAGAAGGGCTCGAAGATACGCCGCTTGGTCGCTTCGTCCATGCCGCATCCGGTGTCCCGGACCTCCAGGAGGACGCGCTTGGATCCGGTGTCGTACTCCAGCCGCACCGTGATCGAGCCCGGGCCCGTGCCGATCGCGCGCGACGCGTTGGAGACCAGGTTCACCAGGACCTGATAGCACTGGCCGGCATCTCCCATGATCGGCGGCACCGGCGCGAGCTCCGATAGGATATCGATCGTGGTCGGCACTAAAGAGCGTAGGAGCTTGGTGCCTTGGTCGACGACTTGCCTGAGGTCCATGAGCTGGTACTGGACCTGCTCCTTGCGTGAGAACGCCAGGATCCGGTCCACGAGATCGCGGGCGCGGTCGGCGGCTTGTACGACGAGTTCCAGACTAGCGCGGTCGCGCGAGCCCTCGGGCAGGCGGCGCGCGATCGATTTACTGAGCGCGACGATCGGCACCAGGGTGTTGTTGAGGTCGTGCGTGATGCCGCCGGTCAGCGTGCCGAGCGCCTCGAGCTTCTGCGAGTGGCGGAGCTGCGCCTCGAGGTCATGCCGCTTGCGCTCGCCCTCGACGATGTCCGTGATGTCGGTGCCAATGATGACGCGCGCGCCACGTCGCAGCAGGCGCTTCTCGACCTTAAGGGTTTGTCCGTTTGCCAGCGTGATCCTCTGATCGCTGTCCTGGCTGTGCTGGCGCATGCGCTCCTCGATGAACTTCGAGGGCTCGTCCAGGAACTCGCGGTGCAGCTTGTATTTCGCGCGCAGTTCCATGCACTCGCGATAGGTCCTACCCACGAGATCCACCTCTGGCGGCAGATCCCGGTCGTTCACACGATAGCCTTCGCGGTACTCGCGGTTGTAGGCGATCATGCGGTCGTCTGCGTCCAGGATGGCGACCATGGACCCGACGGTGTCGATCGCGTCGCGAAAGTACTCGAGCAGCTGCTGCTCTGAGTGCTCCTCGACCCTCAGCGCGCGCGCGAGCACGACGCGGCAGTGGTCATCCAGCATGGGCCCGACGCTCAGCTGCAACGTCGCCGCTGGCCGTGTCGACGCTATCCGGATATCAAGCTCGCCCGGCTCGCGCGCGGCCATCGCGGCCGCGAGGGCGCTGCGGGCCGACTCTTGAGCGAGACGGATCAGTGCCTGGCCGGCGAGCCGCTCCGTCGTGGAATCGAGCAACGCCGCGAGAGCCGGATTGGCGGTCTTGACGATCCCTGCGTCGTCCACCAAGGCCGCCGGGCCCGGAATCGCCTCGAGGAAGCGCGACCAGTCGGCGAGGGAGAGCATGACGATCGGCACGTCCCGGGACACTGCGGCAGCGTACGACGCTACGTTATTGAGAATCCTTTGACAATCTCTCTATGGCGGTGTGCCGGTTGTACCCGGCGGCATTGAATTTGCTTGTAGATGGAGATAGGGCGAGCACCCGATTCAGGAAGGACCACATGCCGTTTGGTATCGGCCACAATCAGGGACCGCCCCTGGAGGTGGGCCTCAGCTGGGGCGGTTATTGCTGGCGACGCGCCCATCGCCGCGCCTGGAAGACGCCCGGCCGCGAGATTGCCCTCGCACGGCTCACCCGTGCACAAGAATTGGGCATGAGCTATCGCGAGTACACCGCGATCATCCTAGACCGCGGAGTTCACCTCTAGCTTCAGCCGTTCGTTTGACCCGATTCCGGTGCGCCGATACCATCGGCGCCCCGTGGCCGTCGCCCTCCGCTTCGATCCCGTGATCCTGCCGCCCGCCTGTGAGGCGTTGCGGAAAGAAGTGCGCGCCTTCCTCGCGGATGCGCGGGGGAGTGGGCTCTGGGCGCCCGCGGGTGACTTCGCCACCAATCATTCGCCGGCCTTCAGCCGCGCCATCGGCGCCCGTGGCTGGATCGGCGTGACCTGGCCCAAGAAGTACGGCGGCCAGGAGCGCAGCATGCTCGAGCGCTACGTCGCGACCGAGGAGATGCTGGTGGCGGGTGCGCCAGTCGCCGCGCACTGGATTGCCGATCGGCAAAGCGGGCCACTGCTCTTGCGTTTCGGGACCGAGGAGCAGCGCCAGGAATTCCTGCCCGCGATCGCGCGCGGTGACTGCTACTTCTGCATTGGCATGAGCGAGCCCGATTCGGGCTCCGATCTCGCCTCGATCCGCACGCGCGCCGAGAAAGCCGACGGCGGCTACCGGCTCAACGGCCGCAAGGTCTGGACCAGCCACGCGCACCGCTCGCACTACGCGATCACGATCTGCCGCACCTCGCCGGTCGACACCAACAATCGGCACGCGGGCCTGTCGCAGTTCGTCGTCGACCTCAAGGCGAAAGGCGTCACCATCCGTCCGATCAAAAACCTTGCCGGCAATCTCGACTTTAACGAAGTGACATTCGACGACGTGTTCCTGCCGGCCAATCGGCTCGTGGGCAAGGAGGGCGCCGGCTGGCAGCAGGTGACGAGCGAGCTCGCCTTCGAGCGCTCGGGGCCGGAGCGGTTCGTCAGTACGTTCCGCGTGCTGGTCGAGTTCGCGCGCCGCGTGGGCGCCAGCCCCGATCCGCGCGCGATCGAGGCGCTCGGCCGCCTCACGGCGCATCTCTGGACGCTGCGGCGCATGTCGCTCTCGATCGCGGGCATGCTGCAGGCGGGCGAGATGCCCAATCTCGAGGCAGCTCTCGTGAAGGATCTCGGCAACGCGTTCGAGCGCGAGATCCCCGAGCTGGTGCGGCTCATCGCGCCGCGCGGCGCGCGCAGCGGCGGCAACGACCGATTCGAGGAGACGCTCGCCGAAGCGGTGCTGCACGCACCGTCCTTTACACTGCGCGGTGGCACGCGCGAAATCCTGCGCGGCATCATCGCCCGCGGTCTGGGGCTCCGGTGACCCAGAGCCTCGTCGCCGACGCCGCGGAGCGTCTCTTCGCCGATCTCGCGACGCCGACGGTCGTGAACGCCGCCGAGGCCGGCACTTGGCCGGGGGATCTCTGGGGCGCCGTCTCCGAGGCCGGGTTTCTCGATGCGCTCGGCGGGGACGCGGGTGCCGCGCTCGAGGGGCTTGGCTATGCCGTCGACGTGCTGCGCGCGGCGGGCCGGCACGCCGTGCCGTTGCCGGTGGCGGAGACCATGCTGGCGCGCTGGCTCGCCAAGCGCGTCGGCCTGACGCCGCCCGAGGGGCCGTTGGCATTGGCGATCGACGGACCGGACGATCGGGTCGAGCTTCGCCGCACTGGGGCGGACTGGCAACTCTCGGGCACGGCGCGCGCCGTCCCTTGGGCGCGCAACGCGCGCGGGCTCGTGGTGTCGACGGGCGTCGCCGTGGGTCTGGTGGCACCGGTGAGCGCGGTGGTGGAGCACGGCGAGAACCTCGCCGGCGAGCCGCGCGACGACATGACACTGGACCTCAAGCTCGATGCGCGCTCGGTGGCGGGCGCGCCCATCGATGCCGATGCTGGCATGGTCTACCGGCTGGGCGCGCTCTTTCGCGCGGCGCAGATGGCGGGCGCGCTCGAGGAGGTGCTGCAGCTCGCGGTCACTTACGCCAGCGACCGCGTCCAATTCGGCCGCCCGATCGCAAAGTTCCAGGCGATCCAGCAGCAGCTCGCGCTCGCCGCGGAGCAGGTGGCGGCCGCTGGCGTCGCAGTCGGCGCCGCGGTCGCAGCCGCCGGCTCCGGCGATCTTGCCTTCGCCGCGGGCGCCGCGAAGCTCCGGGTCGGCGAGGCCGCGGGCAAAGTCTGCGACATCGTGCATCAGGTGCACGGTGCCATCGGCTTCACCCACGAGCATCGCCTGCATCAGCTGACGCGGCGGCTCTGGTCGTGGCGCGACGAGTTCGGCGTCGAGAGCGCTTGGGCGCTGGAGCTCGGCCGGCTGATGGCGGGCCAGGGCGCGGACGGCATCTGGCCTTTCCTCGCCCAGCGCTAGTCCAAGGATTTTCATGCCGGATCAAGCGCCGCTGCATCACGACCACGTCGTCATCGAGACGCGGCTCTCCTGGCGCATCGCCGTGGCGTCGATGTTCATCATCGCGATCGGCTGGGGCGCGCCCTATCTGATCTCGGTGGCGCTCAAGGCCATGGCGGCCGACCTCGGCGCCGTCCGCTCGGTGCCGTCTTTCGCGGCCTCGCTCTGCTACGTCGGCATCGGCCTTGGCGGAATTTTCATGGGCTGGTGGGCCGATCGCGTCGGCGCCATGTGGACCGCCCTCCTGGGCTCGACGATGATCGGCGCGGGCGCCATCGTTGCGAGCGGCGGCGCGGAGTGGCAGCTCTACCTCGGCTATGGCGCGATGATCGGCCTCTTGGGCGGGGCCGGCCTGTTCGCGCCCTTGATGTCGAACACCAGCCGCTGGTTCCACGCCAAGCGCGGCACTGCCTTGGCGATCGTCGCCAGCGGTCAGCAGCTCGCGGGCCTGTTCTGGCCGCAGGTCTTCCGTTATGCGCTCGAGCGGATCAGCTGGCGGGCAACGTTGTTTTGGTACGGCGTCCTCGTCCTTGCGGTGGTTCCGGCGCTCTGTCTTATGCTCCGTCATCGTCCGCCCGCGATGGCGTCTACGTCGGCCAGTCGCGCGAGCGCGGCCCGCCCGCAGGCAGGTTCGTCCAACGTCATGCAGGCCGTTCTGTGCGCCGCCATCGTGTGCTGCTGCGTGCCCATGGCACTGCCGCTGCAGCACTTAGTCGCGTTCTGCAGCGACCTCGGCTTTGCCCAGGCGCGCGGCACCGAGATGCTCTCGCTCCTGCTCATCACCGCGTTCTTGAGCCGCTGGATCTGGGGTCGCATGTCGGACCGGATCGGCGGCCTGCGCACGATCCTGGTGGGCTCGCTCGCTCAGGCGGTGTTCCTCGCCTGCTATCTCTTCGTCGACAATCTCTACGGGCTTTACGTGGTGTCGGCGGCGTTCGGGCTCGGCTTCGGTGGCTTGATCCCGGCCTACGTGCTGACGGTGCGCGACCTGTTTCCCGCGAGGGAGGCCGGTTGGCGTATCGGCACGGTGCTGTTCTTCGGGCTCGTCGGCATGGCGATCGGCGCCTGGATGGGCGGCGGACTCTACGACTGGTTCGCCTATTACAAGCCTGCCTTCGCCGTGGGCGTCGCGTTCAACGTCCTGAACCTGGTCCTGATCGGCGGTTTGCTGATGCGCGGGACCTCGCGGCCGATCCTGCCGATGCCGCGCACCGCTTGAGGAGACGCGCATGACGGAGAGCCTCCGCTTCGAGATCGAGGGCGGGATCGCCACCATTACGCTCAATCGTCCCGAGCGCATGAACGCCTTCACCTGGGAGATGATCGACGCCTGGGCGGAGGCGCTGGTGGAATGCCGGAGCAACGACGCGGTCTCGGTGGTGATCGTGACCGGCGCCGGCAAGGCGTTCTGCAGCGGCGGCGACATCGGTGAGATGCGGAAACGCGGCGAGCGCACGCCGCTCGAGCGCAAGAGCGAGCTCGAGGCGCATGTGCACAAGATCCCGCTGGCGCTCGAGGCGCTCGACAAGCCCGTGATCGCCGCCATCAACGGCGCCGCGACGGGCGCCGGCCTCGACCTCGCTTTGATGGCGGACCTGCGCTTCGCCGCGGAGAGCGCGCGGCTCGGCGAGACCTACGTCAAGGTCGGCCTCGTGCCGGGCGCCGGCGGCGCCTGGTTCCTGCCGCGGCTCGTCGGCACGGCAAGGGCGCTCGAGCTCTTCTGGACCGGCGACGTCATCGACGCGCGCGAGGCCGAGCGCATCGGTCTCGTCAACAGGGTCGTGCCGGATGCCGAGCTGCTGGCGACCACGCGCGCGCTCGCCGAGAAAATCGCGGCTGGGCCGCCACTCTCGGTCCGTCTCATCAAGCGTGCGGTGAGGGAAGGATTGCGGAGCGATCTCCGGACCTCGCTCGATCTCATCTCCTCGCACTATGCGGTGGCCGCGACCTCGGCCGACCACCGTGAGGCCGTCACCGCTTTTCACGAGAAGCGCAAACCCGTGTTTACGGGGCGCTAAAGCCACCCAGATTTGCCACAGCGCAGGGTCATCTGTGCTCGGCCGGTCCTCGTGAAGGTCTGCGACCCGCGACAGCTACTAGCGCCGGACCGCCGCCGCGACGTCAGCGCCCGAATCAACGAAACGGCGCAGTCACATTGACGTTACGGTTTTGCACCTTGGATCGCTCGCCACACATTCTCGGGATTAGCGGGCATGTCGATGTGCGTGACGCCCAGCGGCCGGAGTGCGTCGGCGACCGCGTTCATCACCGCCGGCAGCGCGCCCACGGTACCGGCCTCGCCCGCGCCTTTGACGCCCAGCGGATTGGTGCGGCAGGGCACGTCGTGGCTGCCGACCTCGAACGAGCAGAAATCGTCGGCGCGCGGCATGCCGTAGTCCATGAAGGAGCCCGAGAGCATCTGCCCGCTCTCGCGGTCATAGACCATGTTCTCGAGCAGCGCCTGCCCCGCGCCCTGGCCGATGCCGCCGTGGATCTGGCCCTTGAGCAGGAGCGGATTCACGGTGCGCCCGACGTCGTCGACCACGGTATAGCGGACCATCTGCGTGACGCCGGTCTCGGGATCGATCTCGACCTCGCAGACGTGGCACCCGTTGGGAAAGCTGGCGTCCGCGGGTGCCATCACGGCCGCACCCTGCAGGCCGAGCTCCATGCCCTTGGGCATTCGCGGCGGCAGGAATGACACCTTCGCGACCTCCACGAGGTCGATGCCGCGATCGGTGCCGGCGACCGTGAACCGGCCGTCCGCGAAGTCGATGTCGAGCGCCGACGTTTCGAGGAGGTGCGCGGCGATCTCCTTGCCGCGCGCGATCACTTTCTCGGCGGCACCCTTGAAAGCGGTGCCGCCCACCGTCATGGTGCGCGAGCCGAAAGTACCGCGGCCGTGATAGACCGCATCGGTGTCGCCATAGGCGACGCGCACCTTGTCGAAGGGAAGGCCGAGGAGCTCATCTGCGAGCTGACGGAACACGGTCTCGTGGCCTTGGCCATGGTTGTGGCTACCGAGCAGGATGGTCGCGGTGCCGCCGGGGTCGAAGCGGATCTCCGCACCTTCCTCCATCGGCTTGCCGGGCGGACCGCCGGCCTGCTCGATCACAGAGGCGATCCCGATGCCGCGCAGCTTGCCGCGTCCGCGCGCCTCCGCGCGCCGCGCCGCGAAGCCGCGCCAGTCCGATAGCTCGAGGCACTTGTCCATCACGGCCTCGAACTCGCCGCTGTCGTAGGTGAAGGTGAGCGCGGTCTTGTAGGGCATCGCTGAGGGCGGGATCATGTTGCGTCGGCGCATCTCCGCGGGGTCGAGCTTCATGCCGTGGGCGGCGGCATCGATGATGCGCTCGATGCAGTAGGAAGCCTCGGGTCGTCCGGCGCCCCGATAGGCCGAGGTCGAGAGCGTGTTGCTGAAGACGCCGGTGACCGTCACGTCGAATGCCGGAATGGCATAGGTGCCGGCGAGGCCACCGAGGTTGTTGGTGGGGCAGTGCACGCCGCTGAGCGCGAGATAGGCGCCGAGGTTGGCGGTGGTGTTGACTCGGAGCGCCAGAAATTTGCCGTCCCTGTCGAGCGCGAGCTCGGCGGTGGAGCGGTTGTCGCGCGCCTGGTGATCGGAGATCAGTCCCTCGCTGCGCTCGGCGATCCACTTGACCGGCCGGCCCGTCAGCCGCGCGGTCCAGAGCGACAGGATGTATTCGGGATAGATGCTGCCCTTCATGCCGAAGCCGCCGCCCACGTCGGGCGAGATCACGCGGAAACGCGTTGCGGGCTGGCCGAAGACGCTGGCGATCTCCTGGCGCATCCCATGGGGCCCCTGCAGCCCCGCATGGAGCGTGTAGCGATCCTCACGCTCGTCGTAGGCCGCAAGCGCCGTCCGGCCCTCCATCGAGTTCGTGGTGACACGGCTGATCACGAAACTCTCGCGCACCACGTGATGCGCGCGGGAGAAAGCGGCGTCAGCCGCTGATTTGTCGCCAATCCTGTAGAGAAAGCAGATGTTGCCGGGCGCCTCGTCCCAGACAGTCGGGGCGCCGGGGCTCGCGGCGTCGGCCGTATCGGTGACGGACGGCACTATCTCGTAGTCGACTTCGATCAACTCCGCGGCGTCCTTCGCCTGGTCGAGCGTCTCGGCTACGATCGCCGCCACCGGCTCACCCACGTGATGCACGCGATCGACCGCGAGCGGTCGGTAAGGCGGCACGAAATTCGGTTTCCCGTCGGGCCGCTGGCGTGTCACGCGCGAGGCGAATGTGCCGAAGCCCTCTTTCATCGCGTCGGCACCGGTCACGATCGTCAGCACGCCGGGTGCCTCGAGCGCGGGAGCGACGTCGATGGACCGGATGCGGGCGGCGGCGTGCGGCGAGCGGAGCACGTAGAGGCGTGCCTCGCGCGGCAACGTGATGTCGTCGGTATAACGACCGCGGCCGCGTAGCAGCCGCCAATCTTCGGTCCGCGGTATCGCTCGGCCGAGTCCCATCTCTCGCATGCGGCACGTTCCTCTTCCATCGAGCCCGCGCGATCGTGCATGGCGAGTCCCGCACTGTCCAGGCGTCGCGCTTGCTCAAAAAAGAGCCCCGCAGAGCGGGGCTCAGGATCGGGGAGGAGGAAGGTGCTTGCGTCAGCGTGAGTAGTCGTAGCCGTAGTCCGAACCCCCGTAATAACCGTAGGACGGGTAGGAGTAGTAGCTGTACGAGGGGTAGGAGTAGTACGAGGGATAGGAGTAGTAGCCGTAGGATGGGTAGCTGTAACCGTAGCTGTAGGACGGGTAGCCGTAGGACGGGTAGGAGTAGGAGAACCCGAACCCATAGTGGTGATGATGGCGGTAGCGCCAGTCGTAGTAATCTGCTCGTGCTGGAGCGATTGACATGAAACCGACGACCGAGACCGCGGCGAGGGCCAGAGCGGCAGTTCCGATCGCCCGCCATCCGCGAGTCAAATTTCGTGCCTTCGGACGGTTCATGGTTGGCCTCCTTTCAGGGGGTCGACGTCCTCTCCGGAGACAACGAGTCTGGGTCGGACTTTGATCCCAGGTCGCACGCGATCTTTTCGTGCCAGCACTATGGCGAGAATTTGGCCGGAAAGTCCGCTGATGCGATGACCAGGAGTTGATCAGCGGGCATGCTGTAATGCTCTTTCGTTGACACTATGGGGAGGCCGCAGGGATGATGCGTTAGTGGTCATGCGATAAATTCGAGCGCAAGCTCAAACCACGGATTCATGCAAACCACGGATTCAGGGAGGCGACGATGCGCGGACCTCGCTTCATGTCGGTATGGCTCGCGCTGGTGCTGGCGGTCGGCCTCGTGGGCACCGCGGGCGCCGAGCCGCTCAAGCTGCGCGTGGGATGGGCGGTGGTGCCGAGCCAGCTCACCTCGATCATCTTCATGAAGAAGGACATCCTGAAGCACGATGGGACGTCCTACACTTTCGACCCCATCAAATTCCGGGGCAGCGCGCCGCAGATCACCGCACTCGCGGCGGGCGAGCTCGATCTCGCGGCGCTCGCGTTCTCATCGGTGGGCCTCGCGATCCAGAACGCGCATATGGATGACATCCGCGTCGTCGCCGATCTCTACCAGGACGGCATCGAGGGCTACAGGACCAGCGAGTACATGGTGCTCGCCGACAGCCCAATCCAGACGATCGAGGATCTCAAGGGCAAGGTGCTGGCCTCCAACGGCATCGGCGGGGCGATCGACATGGCGATCCGCAAGATCATGCTCGACCACGGCATGCAGGAGAAGCGCGACTACCGCATCGTGGAGATCGACTTCGCCAACATGATCCCGGCACTGCGTGAGAAGAAGGTCGACCTCGTCGGCGAGGTCACGCCCTTCAGCATCGAGGCGCATAAGGCGGGCGGCGTGCGCACGCTCTTCACGCTGAAGCAGGCCATGGGGCCCTCTCAGGTGACGCTGCTCGCGGCGCGCGCCGGCTTCATCAAGGAGCATCGCGCGGCGCTGGTGGATTTCTTCGAGGACTGGATCCGCGCGACCCGCTGGTACTTGGATCCGAAGAACCACGACGAGGCGGTCCGGATCCTCGCCGACCTCACCAAGAAGCCGCCAGCGGAGTTTACCGACTGGGCGTTCACCAAGGAGGACTACTACCGCGATCCCGACGGCAAGCCGAACCTCAAGGCTCTGCAGGACAACCTCAATGTCCAGAAGCAGCTCGGTTTGCTCGACGTCGATATCGACATCGGGAAATACACGGATCTGAGCCTGGTCGAGGACGCCGCGAAGCGGCTGCAGTAGCGCACACTCGCACGCGATGAGCGGGGGCATCAGCTTCGACTCCGTGAGTCATACTTATCGACCCGCCCGCGGGCGGGCTGTGCTGGCGCTCGACCGTGTGAGCCTCGCGGTGCGCGAGCGCGAGTTCCTGGCGCTGTTGGGTCCGTCGGGCTGCGGCAAGAGCACGCTGCTCTATCTTCTCGGCGGCTTCATGCCGGTGGAGACCGGGCGGATCAGCGTTGGCGGCGAGCCCGTGACGGGGCCGGGTCCCGACCGCGGCATCGTGTTCCAGAACTTCGCGCTCTTCCCTTGGAAGACAGTGAAGCAGAACATCCTCTACGGTCTCGAGAAGCAGAAGCTGCCGCGGCCCGAGCGCGAGAAGCGCGCGCAGGAGTTCATCGACCTCGTGCATCTGACGGGCTTCGAGGACAGCTATCCCTCGCAGCTCTCGGGCGGCATGAAGCAGCGCGTCGCGATCGCGCGCACGCTCGCGATCGATCCCGCGATCTTGCTGATGGACGAGCCGTTCGGGGCGCTCGACGCCCAGACCCGCGGCCTCATGCATGAGGAGCTCCTGGGCATCATGGAGCATCGGCCCAAGACCGTGGTGTTCGTAACCCACGACGTGCGCGAGGCCGTCTATCTCGCCGATCGCGTGGCGGTGATGTCGGCCCGCCCCGGCCGGATCAAGGAGATCGTGGAGATCGGCCACAACGGCCGGCCGGCGCCCGAGGTCGTCAAATCTTCCGAGTTCATCGACAAGGTCGACTACCTCTGGGACTCCGTGCGCAAGGAGGCGTTGCTCGCGCAAAGCCAGAAGAGCGACGGGTGAGCGCGCTCAAGCGATACTTCCCGATCCTGCTCCTGGGGCTCCTCTGGGAGATCGCGCCCCGGCTTCATCTCATCGACCCCGAGTCCGTGCCGCCGCTCAGCACCGTGGCGGTCGCGTGGTGGAACCTGCTCCGCTCCGGCGATCTCGCGAGCAACGGCCTCTCCTCTCTGCAGAACCTGGTCGCAGGGCTCGCACTCGGGGTCGTCGTCGGCACCGCGCTCGGCGTGCTGATGGCCTGGTACAAACCGCTCGATGAGCTCGTGCATCCCGTGGTGCGCGCGCTCTATCCGATGCCGAAGTCGGCGCTGATCCCCGTGATGATCCTGTGGCTCGGCCTCGGCAGCGCCTCGAAGATCGCCTCGATCTTCATCGGCTGCCTCCTGCCGGTGGTGCTGAGTGCCTATAACGGCGCGCGCGGCGTCGACCGCGTGCTGGTCTGGTCGGCACTCGCGGCGGGCGCCACGCGCCGCGCGGTGCTTTGGGAGGTGGTGGTACCCTCGGCCTTGCCCGAGATCCTCGCGGGCACGCGGAACGCACTCGCCCTCTCCTTCATCCTGCTGGTGAGCTCCGAGTTCGTGATCGGCCAGCGCGGGCTTGGCTATTTGATTTCGTTCCTGGGCGAAGGCGGCGCCTACGACGCGATGTTCGCGGGCGTCTTGACCGTGGCCACCGTCGGCTTCCTCGCCGACCGGATCTATCTCGCGATCATGCGGAGGGCGCTCGCATGGCGGGAATGAGCGACGCGTCGGTCCTGGTGCGCGGCCTTCGGCGGAACGCGCTGATGCTGGCGCTGGTGATCGCGTGGGAGGTGGCCGCCCGGCTGCACATCACCACGGACTTCCTGCTGCCGGCCTTTTCGACGGTGATGCGCCGGCTCGCCCTCGACGTCGGGTCGGGCCAGCTCCCGCTGGCGCTCGCCTATACGCTCTATCGTGCGCTCGCGGGTTTCGCGATTGCGGGCCTGTCGGGTGTCGCGATCGGGATCCTGGTCGCGCGGGTCAAGGTTGCCCGCTGGTTCTTCGATCCGCTGGTGTCCGTGGGCCTGCCGATGCCGAAGATCGCCTTCCTGCCGGTGTTCGTGCTGTGGTTCGGCGTCTTCGACGAGTCCAAGATCCTGATGGTGGCGTTCTCCGCGATCTTTCCGGTGATCGTGGAGGCGGCGGCCGCCACCGAGAGTGTCGACAGGATCCTAATCTGGTCTGCGCGGGGCCTCGGCACTAGCGAAAGGCGCCTACTCTGGGAGATCGCGCTCCCGGCGGCCTTTCCACAGATCATGACCGGGCTTCAGGTGGCGCTGCCGATCTCGCTCATCGTGGCGGTGCTGACGGAGATGGCGATGGGTGGCGAGGGGCTCGGCGGCACCATGATGCAGTCGATGCGATTCGCGGATTCCCCCGGCGTCTTCGCGGGCATCATCGCAATCGCGGTGGCGGGCTCGGCGCTCGTGAAAGGAATGGAGATCATCCGACGCCGCCTCCTCGTCTGGCATGCCGAGGCGGAGGCGGCCTAGATGCGGCGCGTCCTCCACCTCGCTTAGCCGGTCCAGGCTAGGCCATCGCGCCTATCGTGCCGCCTCGATCACGTGCGCCTGCATCTTGCCGTCGATCGGACCGGGTCCGAAGCGCGCGGCAACCGCCTCGGCTGCGGCGTTGGTCGCCTCGTCGAGCCTGGCTTTGTCGCGCGCCTCGATTTCCATTCGGAGCGGTGACCCCTGACAGAAGCCGATGGCGGGATCCCGTGCCGATGGAGCCCGGCCGCGCTTCTCGACCGTCTCCGTGTGGATCGCCCCGAACCCGCTCTGCCTCAGCGTGTCGGTGATGGTCGCGACGTCGTGATAGCCGTGCGGCGTGCGAGCGAGGAAGCCTGGCGGATCGCCCGGGAAGATCGCGGCGACGGCACGCGATACGAGATCCGAAATCGGGTTCTCCTCGATCGGGCCCCAGACGCTGAAGAGGAAATGACCGCCGGGTGACAGCACGCGCCGAGCCTCGCCGTAGGCCTTCGCCTTGTCCGGGAAGAACATCGCGCCGAACTGGCAAACCACCGCGTCGAAACCGCCGGTCTCGAAGGGCAAAGTTTGCGCGTCGGCCTGCTGCCACGTGATCGCGCTCCCAGCCGGCGTCTGCTTGGCCGCGTGATCCAACATCGGCTGATTGAGGTCCGTGGCGATGATCGGAACGCCCGGCAGCTTGCGCGCAAGCGCACGGGTCACGATGCCGGTGCCGGCCGCGATCTCCAGGATGCGCTTCGGGGCAAGGCGCGCGACGCGATCGGCCATGTCGAGCGCATACGGCTCGAAGACCATCGGACCTATGTGCCGGTCGTAGAGCGCCGGCATCGATCCGGCAAACACTTTGTCGGTCTCGGCCATCTCGCCCTCCTCGGTTGACTCGGAGCTACTCGAGGATCGAACCCACGGCGATCCCCGCCTCCTTGCCCGCGACCTTGGCGCCGTTGTCGACTCGGCAGCGCAGCACCTCGATGAAGCCGCCATGCGCGTGGACGGTGAAGCCTTCCGCGGTCATGGCCGCGACCTGGCCGAGCTTCAGTCCTTTGACACTGCCGAAGGTGCGCGCGGGGATCTTGCGGGCATCGAAGATCTGCACACGCTTGCCGCCGAGCGTCGCCCAGGCGCCCGGTTGCGGATTGCAGCCGCGGATCACGTTGTAGACGACGTCGAGCGGCAGGCCCCAGGAGATCCGCGATTCCGCATCGCGCACCCAGCCCTCGTAGCTCGCCTGGGACTCGTCCTGTACGCGCTCCTGCACGCGGCCGGCGACAACGAGGTCGGCGGCCTCGACGAGGGCGGCGACGCCTTGCGGAAAGATCCGATCGAAATAAACCGAGCCCAGAGTGTCATCGGGGCCGATCGCGATCTTCTTCTGCAGCACCACCGGGCCCTCGTCGAGCCCGTCGCTCGGCCGAAAGATCGTGAGCCCGGTCTCGCTCTTGCCCAGCATGATCGGCCAGTTGATGGAGGAGGGGCCGCGGTGCGCCGGCAGCAGCGACGGGTGGAACTGGATCGTGCCGTGCTTCGGGATATTCACGAAGGATTGCGGCACGAATTGCGTCACGTAGGCCATGACGCCGATGTCGACTGCGAGGCCGCGCAACGTGGCGAGCGGTTCCTCGGCGCTGTAGCGCTGGAACTGGAAGACGGGAATACCGAGCTCCTCCGCGCGAGCGCGCAGCGGATCGGGTTTGGAGCCCGGCTTCTCCGGCGCCACGAAGACGCCGGCGATGGTGTCGCCGCGCTCGCGGAACTTGTCGAGGGCCGCGCGGCCGAAGGCCTGCTGGCCGATCAGGGCGAGTTTCATGGGTCTGTCCTCCGGTCTTATTCGTTGTCGGCGAGGATCGCCTGCGAGACCGCGTCTGTCACCATCCGCGTGGTGGCCTTGCCACCGAGATCCGGGGTGTGGAGCGCCGGGTTCGCGGTGACGCGCTCGACTGCGCGCATGAGCCGCCGCGCCGCCGCGCCCTCGCCCAGATGCTCCAGCATCATCGAGGCCGTCCAGAACGTCGCGACGGGATTGGCGATGCCCTTTCCGGTGATATCGAATGCGGAGCCGTGGATGGGCTCGAACATCGAGGGGAATTTCCGATCAGGATTGAGGTTCGCGGTAGGCGCAATGCCGAGGCTGCCCGCGAGCGCCGCCGCCAGGTCGCTCAGGATGTCCGCGTGCAGATTGGTCGCCACCACGACATCGATGGTGCCGGGCTTCAGCACCATGCGCGTGGTCATGGCATCCACGAGCTCCTTGTCCCAGGTCACATCGGCGCAGTCGCGCGCGACCTCGGCGGCGATCTCGTCCCACATCACCATCCCGTGGCGCTGGGCGTTCGATTTGGTCACCACGGTGAGCTTCTTGCGCGGCCGGCTTCGCGCGAGGCCGAAGGCGAAGCGCATGATCCGCTCGACGCCCGCTCGGGTGAACACGGCGGTCTCGGTCGCGACCTCCTCGGGCAGCCCGCGGTGCACGCGGCCGCCATTCCCGGCGTATTCGCCCTCGGAATTCTCGCGCACGATCACCCAGTCGAGATTGGCCGCCGTTGCATTTCGGAGCGGCCCGGTGATGCCGGGAAGCAGCCGTGTCGGCCGCACATTGGCGTACTGGTCAAGGCCCTGGCAGATCGGCAGTCGCAAGCCCCAGAGCGTCACGTGATCGGGGATGTTGGGATCGCCGACGGCGCCGAAGAAGATCGCGTCGAAGCGCTTGAGCGTAGCGACGCCGTCCTCCGGCATGAGCTTGCCGTGCGCCCGGAAATAATCGGAGCCCCAGGGGAAATGCTCGACCGCGAGCTTGAACCCGCCGTCCCGCCGCTCCAGCGCTCCGAGCACCTCGAGGCCTGCGGCGATCACTTCCTTGCCGATGCCGTCGCCGGGAATGGCCGCGATCCGATGTTCGCGCATGAGAGTGTCCGTCGAGAGAGAGCGATGCCGTCCTGCTTAGCGTCCTATGGCGAGGCCAGCAAGTGCTTGTCCCGAG
Organism: Allostellaceae bacterium; assembly: GCA_035280245.1. Lineage (GTDB taxonomy): Bacteria > Pseudomonadota > Alphaproteobacteria > ATCC43930 > CGMCC-115725 > DASZHJ01. The sequence continues at coordinate 9,449 of DATEGF010000040.1, read as the reverse complement.
GCGATCGGACCGCCATCATCACCACAAAATCCCGGAGGACGCCCATGACCGATCGCGCCTGCGTCGAGCGCATCGCCGACTATCTCGACACGCTCTCGCGCACCCGCGGAAATCTTCCGCCGTTGCCACCGGAGGTCGAGCCCCGCGACCTCGATGAGGCCTACGCCGCCCAGGAGATCCTGCAGCAGCGCTGGGCGCAAATGCGGGGTCCGGTGGTCGGCTACAAGATAGCCATCACCACGCCGGTGATGCAGAAGCTCATGGGCCTCGATCACCCCTGCGCGGGCGCGATTTTCAATCGCTATTTCTACGAGAGCCCGGTGACCATCCGGCGCAGCGACTACGTCAATGTCGCGGTCGAGTGCGAGATCGCCATGCGCCTGGGCGAGGACCTGCCCGACCGCGGCCGGCCCCATGACCGCGACAGCGTCGCGGTCGCCGTCGAATCCTGCCATGCCGGCATCGAGATCATCGAGGACCAGAACGCCGACTATAAGAAGGTGACGGCGCGCGGCCTGGTTGCCAACAACGCCTGGAACGGCGGCGCGGTGATTGGGCCCGCCGTGCGTGACTGGCGGAAGCTCGATCTCGCGGCACTCGGCGGCCACATGACGGTCGAGGGCGTGGAGCAGGGACGCGGCCAAGGCGCAGACGTGCTCGGCCACCCGCTCAACGCACTCGCCTGGCTCGCCAACAATCGCGTCGAGCGCAAGCGCCCCTTGCGCAAGGGCATGGTGGTGCTCACCGGCAGTATCGTCAGCACGAAATGGCCGAAGGCGGGCGAGACCGTGCGCTCCATGATCGAGGGCCTTGGCGAGGCGGTGGCGCGGTTCGTTTGACCTAGTGCAGCCGCCCCGGCGGCGGTGTATCCGCGCGCCGGCTCAGGATCGGGCTCGCCTGGTGATGGACCAAGCGCCAACGGCCCTGCTCCTTCACGAACATGTTGGTGGCGGCGAGCGAGCCGCCGTCAAGCTCCTCCTCGCAGGTAACGATGCCGACCTCGCCGAACAGGAAGGCCTGGTCCTCGTGCACCACCACGTGCGGGGCCTCGGGGTTGGTCAGGATCTGTCGCCAGCTTTCCATTACGGCCTCGCGGCCGCGCAGCAGCTCCCAGCCTGGATGCAGGCACAGCACCGGCGTCTCTGCGGCCCAGACGCGGTCCATCGCGGCCACGTCGTGCATCGTGAACGCGCGATAGAACTCCAGATTGGCCGCCAATAGGGCGTCCGCTTCGGTCTGCGCGATCGCGCCCATGCGTTCCAACGCCGTGTCTCCCCTCCGCTCGACGATGATGACCCATCGGTCGCGTTAGACCAAGCCTGCGACAATTCGCGCTCCGGTTTGCCATGCCCGCCAAAAGATTTCGTTGGCAATTAAGAATGGCTCGCAATAGGGTTTCTGCGACTCATTCGCAACTGTGTGCAAAGGCGGCTAGGCCATGACTTCGCGGATCGGCATCAAGGCATTGATGTTACTTGCGTCCCTCGGTGTCGTCGGAACCGCCTGGGCCGACGACCCGCAGTTCACTCTGGTGATCAAGGACCACAAGTTCACCCCGACGGAGTTGCAAATCCCGGCGGGTGCCAAGGTCCGGCTGGTGGTCCGGAACGATGACGCGACCCCCGAGGAGTTCGAGAGCACCGAACTCCACCGCGAGAAGGTCGTGCCGCCGGGTCAGCAGATCGTCGTCATCGTGGGGCCGCTCGAGCCGGGCACCTACGGGTTCTTCGGCGAGTTCCACAAGGGCAGCGCCCAGGGAAAGCTGATCGCGAAGTAAGCACCACACGATTGGTCGCCTGAGGAGCACCTTCATGATCGCCGTTGCCATCATCGTGTTTCGCGAAGTGCTCGAGGCCTCCCTGATCGTCAGCATCGTGCTGGCGGCGAGCAAAGGCACGCGCGGCCGCGGCCGCTGGGTCGCCGGCGGCATTGCGCTCGGCGTGCTCGGAGCGTGCGTGGTCGCGGGCTTCGCCGCCGAGATTGCCGCTGCGGTCGCGGGCATGGGGCAGGAGCTCTTCAACGCGACGATCCTCTTCGCCGCGGTCGGCATGCTCGGCTGGCACAACGTCTGGATGGGCCGGCACGGCAAGGAGATGGCGATGGAAGCCACCGCGCTCGGCCGCGAGGTCGCCGCGGGCACGCGGCCGCTCTATGCGCTGGCGTCGGTGGTCGGCATTGCCGTGCTGCGCGAGGGGTCCGAGACCGTGCTGTTCCTTTATGGTCTCGCCGCCGCCGGGAGCGGTGGCGCGGTCAGCCTGGTCGGGGGTGGGACGATCGGCATTCTCGGCGGCGCGGTCGTGGGCGCCGCGCTCTATCTGGGCCTGCTGCGCATTCCGAGCCGGCATCTCTTCGCGGTCACGAGCTGGATGATCCTGCTGCTCGCGGCCGGCCTCGCCTCTCAGGGCGCTTTCTTTCTGAACCAGGCCGACGTGCTCCCGGCGCTGGGCAACGAGATCTGGGACACGTCCTGGCTGGTCGACGACGGCAGCATTGTGGGCCGTGTCCTGCACGTGCTCATCGGCTATGTCGCGCGCCCCGAGGGGATTCAGCTGGTGTTCTGGAGCGCGACCATCGCGATCCTTCTCGCGCTCATGCGATGGCTCAGCACGGCGCCGCCGAAGGCGGTCACCCGCGCGGCGGCGATCGTGGTGCTGGCGCTCGCCGGCATCGGCCTTGCGCGCGGCGCCCGCGCCGATTTCACCATTCATCCGCCGGTCGTCGAGTATCGGGAGTTCGAGGTGGAGCACAACGGCTCCTACACCTTCGATCCCAATCCCGCGAACAAGCACAACGAGACCGGGACGCTCGAGATCGGCTACGGCGTCTTGCCGTGGTGGGGCACGGAGGTGGAGTTCGCGTGGTCGCGGACCGCGAGCAATCCGCCTCGCCGGCTCGACGAGATCAACTGGGAGAACACCATCCGGCTCGCCGAGCAGGGCGAATATTGGCTCGATCCCGGCATCTTCACGGAGATCGGCAAATCGACGCGGGTCGGTAACACTCATCATCTCGAGGTTGGCCCGACGCTGCAGAAGCAGTGGGGCAATACGGTCCACACCGTGAACCTGTTCTTCAAGCACCCCTTCGGCCCCGACAACAGCGAGAAGAGCGTCAATTTCAACTACGCCTGGCAGTCGCTCTGGACCTGGAAGCGGGAGTTCCAGCCGGGCTTCGAGATCTTCGGCGACGCGGGGCCGGTCGATCGGGCGCCGAGCATCCGGGACCAGCAGCTGCGAATCGGGCCGGTGGCCTACGGCAAGATCGACCTCGCCCCTGGGCTCGGCGAATTGAAATACGGCCTCGGCTATCTCCTCGGTCTCACTCACGGGACCGAGAAGGGCGCGCTCAAATGGAACCTCGAGTGGGAGCAGGTGTTCTGATCCGCACGCTCTCGAGGCTGAGCGCCGTCGTCGTTGTTGGCGGGCTCCTGGTTTCCCTTGCGCCCCCCGCCCGTGCGGCCGAGCGCACCTACTACATCGCCGCCGACGAGGTAGTCTGGGACTACGCGCCCAGCTACCCCGACAATCCACTCACGGGCGAGCTCATCACGAAGAAGGAGTCCGTCTACCTGCGATCGGCCAAGAACCGGATCGGCCGGCAATACCTGAAGGCCGTCTACCGCGAATACACCGACGCGAGTTTCGGCGCCGTCAAGTCGCGCGGTCCCGACGAAGAGCATCTGGGCATCCTGGGTCCGATCATCCACGCAGAGGTCGGCGATACCATCACGGTCGTATTCCGCAACCACACGCGCTTGCCCGTCGGCATCCATCCGCACGGCGTCTTCTATGACAAGACGTCCGAGGGCGCGCACTACATGACCGCGAGCGCCGCGACGACCCGCACGCATGGCGGTGCGGCGATGCCTCAGACTGGCGCCGATGTCCCGCCCGGCGGCGAGTACGTCTATCATTGGGCGGTGCCCGAGCGCGCGGGGCCGGGGCCGTCAGACCCCGATTCTGTTGCCTGGCTCTACCACGCGCACGACCATGAGAGCGTCGACATCTACGCGGGGCTCGTGGGCGCGATCATCGTGACGCGCGCGGACAGCGCGAAGCCGGACGGCAGACCCAAGGATATCGATCGCGAGTTCGTCACGCTCTTCATGATCTTCGACGAGAACGCGAGCCCTTATCTCGATGCGAACATCCGCCGCTTCGTGTCGGGGCGCGTCCAAAAGAAGGATCCCGATTTCATCGAGGCCAACAAGAAGCACGCGATCAACGGGCGGCTCTACGGCAATCTCGGTGGTCTCACCATGAAGCGGGGCGAGCGCGTGCGCTGGTACGTGATCAGCCTCGGAAACGAGCCCGACATCCATACGGCCCATTGGCATGGGAATACTGCGCTCAGCGGCGGCGCACGCGTCGACACGGTCCACGTGTTTCCGGCGACGACGGACGTCGTGGACATGCAACCCGACAATGTGGGCGTCTGGCTCTTCCACTGTCACGTCGCCGATCACATGGCGGGAGGCATGATGACCCGCTATGCCGTGACGGAGTAGCCGTTTCGCAATTGCCCATTGCCGGGTCGGCGAAACTCCAATACCTCTGAGCCGAACGCGCGAGGTCGCGATGGCCCTTTTGCGCGGCAAACGAGGAGGTCGCCAATGATCGTCGAGCAACGCACCTATACCCTGCACCCCGGGAAGGTGCCGGAGTACCTCCGTCTCTACGAGAGCGAGGGCATGGCGATCCAGACCCGCATCCTCGGCCGGTTGGTCGGGTACTTCACGACCGAGATCGGGCCGCTCAACCAGATCATCCACATGTGGGGCTACGACAGCTTCGAGGAGCGCTCGAAGCGGCGCGCGCAGATGCAGGCGGACGCCGGCTGGAAGGCCTACGTCGCCAAAGTTCAGCCCTTGATTCACGCGCAAGAGACCAAGATCCTGAACCCGACCTCGTTCTCGCCGATCCGGTGAGAGCGCGGCCTTAGCGCCAGTCCTTCGCCCGCGAGGCCCGTAATGACCGCTCCCGCCCGAGCGCGCACCGGCGCGCAGATCCTGGTGGATCAGCTCAAAATCCACGGCGCCGACACGGTGTTCTGCGTGCCCGGCGAGAGCTACCTCGCTGTGCTCGACGCGCTCTACGACGCGAACTCGATCCGCACCTACACGTGCCGGCACGAGGGCGGCGCTTGCATCATGGCGGAGGCCTACGGCAAACTTCGCGGCAAGCCAGCGATCTGCATGGTGACTCGCGGCCCCGGCGCCACCAATGCGAGCTCCGGCCTCCACATCGCGATGCAGGATTCGACGCCGCTCATCCTGCTGGTGGGGCAAGTGCAGCGCGACGCCATCGAGCGCGAGGCGTTTCAGGAGCTCGACTACCGCCGCATGTTCGGCCAGGTCGCGAAATGGGTGGCGCAGATCGAGGATCCTCGGCGCATCCCCGAGTTCATGAGCCGGGCCTATTACGTCGCGACCTCCGGCCGACCCGGCCCGGTGGTGCTGGCGCTCCCCGAGGACATGCTGCGTGAGCCCGCGGAGGTCGCCGACGCCGAACCCTGGCGGCAGGTCGAGACGCATCCGAGCAGCGCCCAAGTCGCCGAGGTGCTCGACGAGCTCCGCCGCGCCGAGCGGCCCTTCCTGCTGCTGGGCGGCAGCCAGTGGGACGCCGACGCGGTTGACGCGATCGAGACTTTTGCGCAAGCGAATGCGCTCCCCGTCGGCTGCGCCTTCCGCAGGCAGGACCGGTTCGACAACGCGCTCGCGAGCTACGTGGGCGACGTCGGCATCGGCATCAATCCGAAGCTCGCCAGGCGTATCAAGGATTCGGATCTCCTGATCGTGCTCGGCGCGCGCCTCGGCGAGATGACCACCAGCGGCTACACGCTCCTCGATATCCCGACGCCGCGGCAGCGCATGATCCATGTCCACGCCGACGCCGAGGAGCTGGGGCGGGTCTACCAACCGCAGATCGCGATCAACGCGACGCCGCGCGCCATTGCCAAGGCACTGGCGGAGCTGTCGCCGATCGAGAACCCGCGCTGGCGCGAGGCGACGGCGGCCGCGCGCGCCGAGTACGAGGCCTGGCAGACGCCGCCGCGCTCGCCCGGCAAGATCCAGATGGCGGAGATCGTGCGCTGGCTCGACCAGCACATGCCGCCGGAGACCGCCTACACCAATGGCGCCGGCAATTTCGCGACCTGGCTGCACCGCTTCCACCGCTATCGTGGCTTCGGCACGCAGTTGGCGCCCACCAGCGGCTCCATGGGCTATGGCTTCCCCGCGGCACTCGGCGCCAAGGTGACGGATCCCGCGCGGCCGGTCGTGTGCTTCGCGGGCGACGGCGATTTTCAGATGACGGGCCAGGAACTCGCCACCGCCGTCCAGTACAAGCTCGACGTGATCGTGCTGGTGATCAACAACGGCATGCTCGGCACCATCCGCATGCACCAGGAGCGCCACTATCCCGAGCGCACCATCGCGACCGACCTGGTGAATCCGGACTTCGCCGCGCTCGCCCACGCCTATGGCGCCTTCGGCGAGATCGTGGAGCGCACCGAGGATTTCGCCGCCGCCTTCGAGCGCGCCCGCGCCTCCGGCAAGCCCGCGGTACTGGAACTCAAGCTCGACCCCGAAGCCCTCACACCCCGCCAGTCGCTCTCCGAGATTCGCGCGGAGGCGCTGGCGAAGCATTAAATGAGGTTCGCACTCACCCCTCACCCTCCCGTTGCTTTCGCAACGGGCCCCTCCCTCTCCCGCAAGGGGAGAGGGGGATTTCTGCTCTGCTCGTCATCTCCCTCTCCCCTTGCGGGAGAGGGTTGGGGTGAGGGGTGGTGGCGACGAATCCTGACGGAGAAACGCTGATGGCCCAGTACAAGAATTACGTCGCCGGCGAGTGGATCGAGAGCCCGCAGGTCAACAAGAACATCAACCCGGCCGATCTTTCCGACGTGATCGGCGAGTATGCGCGCGCCGACCGTGCGCTGGTCGAGCGGTCGATCGAGGCGGCGACCGCGGCCTTCCCGAAATGGTCCATGAGCGGGGTGCAGGAGCGCGCCGACATCCTCGACCGCATCGGCACCGAGATCCTCGCGCGCAAGGACGAGCTCGGGAAACTGCTGACGCGCGAGGAGGGCAAGACCATCGCCGAGGCGACCGGCGAGGCCGCGCGCGCTGGCGCCATCTTCAAGTTCTTCGGTGGCGAGGTGCTGCGCTATGGCGGCGAGAAGCTGCCCTCGGTGCGGCCCGGCGTCGAGGTCGAGATGACCCGCGAGCCCGTGGGTGTCATTGGTCTGATCACGCCCTGGAATTTCCCGATCGCGATCCCCGCCTGGAAGATCGCGCCCGCGCTCGCCTATGGGAATTGCGTGGTGTTCAAGCCCGCGGACCTCGTGCCCGGCTGCGCCTGGGCCTTGACCGAGATCATCAGCCGCGCCGATCTGCCGCCGGGCGTGTTCAACCTGGTGATGGGGCCGGGCTCGGTCGTGGGCGACACCATCGCGAAGTCGCCGCTGGTGCACGGCGTGAGCTTCACGGGGTCGGTGTCGGTCGGAGCCAATGTCCGCGATCTCGTCGCGACCCGCGGCGGGCGCATCCAGCTGGAGATGGGCGGAAAGAATCCGCTGGTGGTGCTCGACGACGCCGATCTCGGCACCGCCGTGGGCTCTGCCGTCAACGGCGCCTTCTTCTCGACGGGTCAGCGCTGCACCGCCTCGAGCCGGCTCATCGTGGCGCAAGGCATCCACGACAAGTTCGTGACTGCCATGGTGGAGCGGATGCAGAAGCTGGTGATCGGCAATGGCCTCGATCCCAAGACCGAGATCGGCCCGGCCGTCAGCCAGCAGCAGCTCGACCAGGACCAGAGCTACGTCAAGATCGCGCGCGACGAGGGCGCGATGCTGAAGCTCGGCGGCGAGCGCCTCAATCGCCCGACTCAGGGCTACTACATGGCGCCCGCGCTCTTCACGGACACGCACAACAAGATGCGCATCAACCGCGAGGAGGTGTTCGGGCCGGTCGCCTCGGTCGTGCGGGTCAAGGATTTCGACGAGGCGCTGGCGGTCGCGAACGACACCGAGTTCGGCCTCTCCGCCGGCATCGTAACCTCGTCGCTCAAGTATTCGAGCGCCTTCAAGCGCCGCTCGCAGGCGGGCATGGTGATGGTGAATTTGCCGACCGCGGGCGTCGACTACCACGTGCCGTTCGGCGGTCGCAAAGGCTCGAGCTACGGGCCGCGCGAGCAGGGTGCCTACGCGCGCGAGTTCTATACGATCGTCAAGACCGCCTACACGCTGCCGATGTGAGGCGCGCATGAACCTGCGAGCCTTCAAGGCGCTCACCTTCGATTGCTACGGCACGCTGATCGATTGGGAGGGCGGCATCCTCGCGGAGCTCAAGCCCTGGGTCTCCGCCAGCGGCCACAAGCTCACGGACGACCAGATCCTCGAGGCGTTCGGCGAGACCGAGTCAGCCTGCGAGTTGGCAACGCCGTCGAAGCTCTATCCGGGCATCCTCGCCGACACGTTCCGCGCGCTCGCCAAGCACTGGTCGATCTCCGCGAGCGATGCGCAAGCCGCCGAGTTCGGTCGCTCGGTGCCGCGCTGGCCCGCGTTTCCCGACAGCGCGGCGGCGCTCCAGTACCTGAAGCAGCACTACAAGCTGGTGATCCTCTCGAACGTCGACCGAGCCTCCTTCGCCGAGAGCAACAAGAAGCTCCAGGTGACCTTCGACAAGATCGTGACCGCCCAGGACGTCGGCTCCTACAAGCCCAACCTCGGCAACTTCCGCCAGCTGCTCGCGGAGGTCGGGAAGCTCGGCATCCGCAAGGAGCAGATTCTGCACACGGCCCAGAGCTTGTTCCACGACGTGGCGCCCGCGAAGTCGCAGGGCCTAAAAACCTGCTGGATCAACCGCCGCAAAGGCCGCCCGGGCGGCGGCGCCACCAAGGCACCGACCGGCGACGCCACTCCCGATATCGAATTTCCGAGCATGGCCGCGCTCGTGGAAACGCACCGGAAGCAAGCACAGGGCGGGTAACGGCTCGCTCTCAGAGGTCGCCCCGCTCCATCGCCAACTCCGCCTTCAGGCTGTCGAGGTCGCGGAAGATCGAGGCGACCGCGAGGACGCGATCCTTGCGGCGGTAGCGCAGCAGGCAATCCTTCGTGGCGATGTCGCCATCGATCTTGATCTCGTCCCAGGCCTCGGCGTGACCCACATAGTTGATGGGCACGTCGTAGTGCTGGCTCCAGAAGAACGGCACCGCCGCGAAGGGCTCGCGGTGTCCCAGCATATTGAGCGCGGCGGTCTCGCCCTGGCGCTCGGCGACGACCCAGTGCTCGACCCGGATCCTCTCGCCGGTGTGCGGATCGGGCCAGCGCGCGATATCGCCCGCCGCGAAGATACCAGGCGCGCTGGTCTCGAGCTGGGCATCGACCACGATCCCGCGGTCGAGCGTGAGGCCCGCATTCTCAGCGAGCCTCAGTCGCGGCCGCACCCC
>DATEGF010000039.1:0-12876 GCA_035280245.1 Allostellaceae bacterium | reverse complement strand
CTCGTGGCTGTTCTATGTCGCGGGCTCGCCGTTGGCGCTGCTGCGGGACGGCATCGATGCCGTCGTGGTGTTCTTCGTCCTGAGCGGGCTCGTCCTGGCGCCGCCCTTCCTGGCGGCCCGGCCGCGCCGCTATCGGCCGTTCGTTGTCCGGCGCATCTGTCGTATCTGGATCCCCTATGCCGTCGTCCTGATTGTCGCGGTGGCGCTCTATCTCTGCTTGGACCTCACACCGGCACACGCGCCCGACATTCCGGACTCCCCGCTCAATTGGCGCCCGGTCCCGACGCTTGCGCTGTTCGCGCGGAGCCTCTTCATGATCGGGCTCGACGACCCGCTCAACCCGCCCATGTGGACGCTCGTCCACGAGATGCGGATCTCCCTGATCTTCCCGCTGCTCGTCTTGCTGGTGACACGGTTGCCCTGGCGCACCGCATGCCTCCTCGCGGCGGGTTTCTCGATCGGGGCGTCGGTCGTGTCGGCGCTCCAGCTCGGCGGCGTTGTCACGAGCCTCGCGGAATCGGCGCGCTGGGCGTGTTTCTTCGTGTTCGGCGTGGCGATCGCGAGATATCGCGACGGGCTCCGAGTGTGGTTCTCGGGTTTGCGGCAATGGCAGAAGCTCGGGCTCGCCGTCATGGGCCTCTTCCCCATGTATCCGCCGACCCGACATTTGCTGGTGAGCGACGACACCTGGTTCGGCCAGTTGCGCTGGCTCTCGGCGGCGGGAGCGGTGCTGGTGTTCGTGGTCGCGATCAACTCTCGGCGCATCGGGCGGCTTCTGGAGTGGCCGCCGCTGACGTCCCTCGGCCGTGTCTCCTACGGCGTCTACCTGCTGCACGCTCCCGTACTGATCATCGCGACGAGCGTGTCCGTGCGTCCGCTGCCGTTCACGCTCGCCGTGGCCCTGGTGCCGGTCGTCACGGTGGCGCTTGCCGCGGTGCTCCATCGCTTCGTGGAGCTACCGGCGATCGGGCTGGGCCGGCGCCTTTCGCAGGACCCGCACGTGGCCGCGAACATTGACGATCCCTTCGCGCCGCGCGTAAGGTGACCCCGAGTCGGGGGAAAGCATCCATCGCATGAGCGATCTCAGCCGGGTCATCGAAGCCGCCAAGCGCCTCGAGCGCGCGGTGCTGCGCCTCGAGGGCGCGATGGAGCATGCGGGCGGCAGCGCGGATGGCGCGGGTCTCGCGCGCGCGCTCGCCGACGCCAAGGCGCAGTATGCGAGCTTGAGCCGGGTGACCGAGACCGTCGCGAGCCGCCTCGACCAGGCGATCGGCCGGCTCGACCGGGCACTGGAGCGCTGATGCCCGAGGTGCATCTCACGGTTAACGGCCGCAGCTATCCCGTCTCCTGCGAGGAAGGCGAGGAGAAGCGGATCAAAGAGCTCGCGCAGTACGTCGACCGCAAGACCCAGGAATTCGTGGCGAAGCTCGGCCAGATCGGCGAGGCGCGGCTTCTCGTGCTGGCGGCGCTCGTCATCACCGACGAGCTCGCGGACGCCCACGCGACGCTCCGCCGGCAATCTCCCGGCGCCAGCGCCAATGGCGTCGACACCGCGGCACTCGCGCAAGGCCTCGAGGAGCTCGCCAAGCGTCTCGAGACGATTGCAGTCCGATTGGAAACATCCCACATTGCTCCCTAGGATGGGGCTGCCTGGTGCGTTAGGTCGCACAAACCCCGGGGCCGATTACGACCTCTTGGGAACTGTCCCTGCCGGAGCCCTGGTTTCGGCATATGGTGCCCACCTGCGCAAGCGGGCCTAGAGGGTTCGTCAATGCCGACGGCCAAGGCGGCTCCATCCGATCTCCTTCGCTAATGACTGCCGATGCGATCGCCGCCGAGAAGGCGGCGCTCCGCAAAGTCATGCGCGCGCGCCGCGCGGCGCTGACGCCGGAGATGCGCGCGGCCGCGAGCCTCGCGGTGCGCGACGGGTTGCCTGCATGGCTTTCCACGGAGAAGTTCGCGCGCACCGATGAGGTGATCGCCGGCTACTGGCCGATCCGTGACGAGCTCGATCCCAGGCCTGCTATGCAGGCGTTCGCCCGACGCGGCCATCGCCTAGCCTTGCCGACCTCGATCGCGAAGGGAGAGCCGCTCGTCTTTCGTGCGTGGTCACCGGGCGACCCGCTTGCGCTGGATATCATGGGCATCCAGGCGCCGCTTTCGAGCGCGCCTGAGGTGGTGCCGTGGCTTGTGCTGGTCCCTATGCTCGCCTTCGACAGTTCTTGCCGGCGGCTCGGCTACGGCGCCGGCTTCTACGACCGAACGCTGGCCATGCTGCGCGCAAGGAGCGAGACTCTCGCCGTGGGTCTTGCGTTCGGTGCACAGGAAGTCGAGCGCGTACCCGTCGCCGCGGGCGACGAGCCCCTCGACCAAGTGGTGACGGAGACACAGGTCATCATCGGATGAGCGCCCAAACCCCTCTCCCGCGACTAGCGGGAGAGGAAGGGGCCCGCCGCGAGAGCGGCGGGAAGGTGAGGGTGTGAGGGCGTGCGTACTCTGCCGACCCTCACCCTCCCAGCGCTTCGCGCTGGGTCCCTCCCTCTCCCACTTCGTGGGCGAGGGGTCTAAATAGAGTGTCGCGATAGAATGAGGCAGGCAGCGTATGAAAATTCTGATCTGCGGTGACGTGATGGGGCGCTCCGGGCGTGCGGCGATAGCGGCGCACGTGCCGCGGCTCCGGCATGAGCTCGGGCTCGACTTCGTGGTGGTGAACGGCGAGAACGCGGCGGGTGGGTTCGGGATCACGGACAAGCTCTGCGCGGAACTCTATGCTGCCGGAGCCGACGTCATCACCACCGGGAACCATGTCTGGGATCAGCGGGAGCTGCTTGGCACCATCGGCGGCGATCCGCGGATCTTGCGGCCGCTCAATCTGCCGGCCGGCACGCCCGGTGTCGGCGCGCGCGTGTTCGAGCTCGGCGATGGACGACGCGTCTCGGTGCTGAACCCGATGGCGCGACTTTTCATGGACGCGATCGACTGCCCGTTCGCGGCGGTCGAGCGCGGGCTTTCGGCGCATCCGCTCGGCGACGTGCAGGCGGTGGTGATCGATTTTCATGGCGAGGCAACGTCGGAGAAGATGGCGATGGGTCATTTCGCCGACGGTCGGGCCTCCGTCGTGGCCGGGACGCACTCCCACGTGCCGACCGCCGACGCGCAGATCCTGCCGAAGGGCACGGCCTACCAGACCGATTGCGGCATGTGCGGCGACTACGACAGTGTGATCGGCATGCAGAAGGAGACCGCGGTGGCGCGCTTCGTGACTAAGATACCCGGCGAGCGCCTCAAGGCCGCGGACGGCGAGGGCACGCTCTGCGCGGTCTTCGTCGAGACCGACGACGCCACCGGCCTCGCGCGCCGGATCGAGCCGGTCCGGCTCGGCGGACGGCTCGCCGAGCACCTGCCGCGTGTCGCGGCAACGGTTGCTCCATGAGCAATCCCTTCATCGGCACCTGGACGCTGCGCGCGACCGAGCGCAAGGTCCTCGATACGGGCGAGAGTGCACCGCTCTGGGGCGCCCATCCCACGGGCACGCTCATCTATACGGCCGACGGCCGCATGAGCGCGCTGGTGCTCGCCGAGAGCCGCAAGGCGCCGGCGGCGGCGATGCCGACCGAAGCCGAGGCGCTCTCGCTCTTCAAGAGCATGGTCGCCTATGCCGGCCGCTACACGGTCCAGAGTGACCGCGTCGTCCACCACGTCGAGCAATCCTGGAACCAGGCCTGGACCGGCACTGACGTCGTCCGGTTCTACAAGTTCGAGGGCAGCCGCTTGACGCTCACGACCGCGCCGGCACCCAACCCCCGCGACGGCAAGCTGAGCGTGTCGACGCTGGTCTGGGAGCGGGTCTCGTAGAAAGATCCACCACGGAGAGCACTGAGGACACGGAGAAAGCAAGCGCACCACAGAGACAGTGAGGCAGTGAGAGATGGTTTTCGGGCGCGAAGCGCCCATTCATTCCCTCACTGCCTCACCGTCTCTGTGGTGAAATTTTTGTTGTTCTCCGTGTCCTCCGTGCTCTCCGTGGTGAATCTTTCGCGGAAGACGGTCTCGCTTTATAGTCTTTCCGAACAAACCGAGGTCCGACCCGTGCCGCTCGACAACGCTTATTCCGTCTGCCCGCACGACTGCCCCAGCACTTGCGCGCTGGAGGTGGAGCGCTTGGACGAGCGGACCGTCGGCCGCATCCATGGCGCGCGGGACAATCCCTATACGGCGGGCGTGGTGTGCGCGAAGGTCGCGCGCTATGCCGAGCGGCAGCATCATCCGCTGCGGCTCTCGACGCCCCTGCTGCGCGTCGGCGAGAAGGGCGTGGGCTTCGATGCCTTCAAGCCGATCTCGTGGGAGGCGGCACTCGATCGCGTGGCCGAGGGCTTCACACGCGCCGTGCAGCGCTATGGCAGCGAGACGGTCTGGCCGTTCTACTACGCGGGCACCATGGGGCTGGTGCAGCGCGACGGCATCAATCGGCTCCGCTATGCGCTCAAGTATTCGCGTCAGCATTCCACATATTGCGTGACGCTGGCGGATGCCGGCTGGAACGCGGGCACCGGGGTCAAGCGCGGCGTGAGCCCGCTGGAGATCGCCGAGGCCGACCTGGTGATCGTCTGGGGCGGCAACCCCGTCTCGACCCAGGTCAACGTGATGACCCACATCACGCGCGCGCGGAAGGAGCGCGGTGCCAAATTCGTGGTGGTCGATCCCTATCGCACGCCCACCGCCGAGGCCGCCGACATCCACCTGATGCCGCGGCCCGGCACCGACGGCGCGGTCGCCTGCGCAGTGATGCACGTGCTCTTCAAGGAGGGCTTCGCCGACCGCGCCTATCTCGCGAAGTACACGGCGGACGCGGCGGCGCTCGAGGCGCATCTCGCAACCCGCACGCCCGAATGGGCCGAGGCGATCAGCGGCGTTCCCGCGGCAGAGATCGTCGACTTCGCGCGGCTCTATGGCCGCACCAAGAAAAGCTTCCTCCGGGTCGGCTACGGCTTCTCGCGCTCGCGCAACGGCGCGGCGCAGCTCTTCGCGGTGACGTGCCTGCCGGCGGTGACGGGCGCCTGGCAGTACAAGGGCGGCGGCGCGCTCTATGCCAATGCCGGCATCTATGGCGTCGACCGCACGCTGATCGAGGGTCTCGACGTGCTCGATGCCGGCACGCGCATCTTCGACCAGTGCCGGATCGGCCCGGTGCTCATGGGCGAGAAGAGCGACATCGGCGAGGGGCCGCCGGTGACGGCGCTGCTGATCCAGAACACCAATCCCATGGTGGTGGCGCCGGAGACGCTGAGCGTGCGCGCGGGCTTCCAGCGCACGGATCTCTTCACCTGCGTCCACGAGCAGTTCATGACGGAGACGGCGGCAATGGCCGACGTCGTCCTGCCCGCAACGACTTTCCTCGAGCACGACGACATCTATACCGGCGGCGGCCACACCTTCCTGCAGATCGCGCGCAAGGTTGTGGAGCCCTATGCCGAGGCGCGCACCAACCACTATGTGGTCTCAGAGCTCGCCCGCCGGCTCGGCGCGGAGCACCGCGGCTTCGGCATGACCGAGATGGAGATCATCGCGGAGAGCCTCCGCCTCTCCGGCCTGCCGGGCCCCGACTCCTTCTATCAAGGGCGCTGGATCGACCGCGCGATTCCCTTCGAGACCGCGCATTTCCTCGATGGCTTCGGTCACGCCGACAAGCGCTTCCACTTCAAGGCCGACTGGAAGTCGCTGGGGCCGCTCCACCAGGAGCTGCCGGCGCTGCCGGATCACGTCGACATCATCGACAAGGCTGATGCCGAGCACCCCTTCCGCATGATGGCGCCGCCCGCGCGCTCGTTCCTCAACAGCACCTTCAACAACACGCCCTCGGGTGTGGCGCGCGAGGGCAAGCCCTCGGTGCTGGTCCATCCCGATGACCTTCGGGCGATCGGTGTTGCAAGCGGCGCCCGCGTCCGCCTCGGCAATCGCCTCGGCAGCGTGGTGGTGAACGCGAAGGAGTTCGACGGGCTCCAGCGGGGCGTGCTGGTGGTCGAGGGCATCTGGCCCAACGGAGCTTACGAGGAGGGCCTCGGCATCAACGTGCTGATCTCCGCCGACCCCGGCCGCCCCAACGGCGGCGGCGTCTTCCACGACACCGCGGTGTGGGCAAGGGCGGCGTAGCGGTTCTCGGTCGCACGACCACACTGCGTCCTTCGACTCGCGCGCTCACGCGCGCCGCTCAGGATGAAGTCATTCATTGTTTGGCAAAAAGAACTTTCATCCTGAGCCACGTCCCGAAGGGACGTGAGTCGAAGGACGCACAGCGCTCGCAATTCCTGCTTGACCTCTGCGTAAGCCATCACTAACGTAAGCCATGACTTACGGATCGGCACTAGCGGCCCTCTCAGACCCGACTCGCCGCGCCGTGTTCGAGCGGGTGCTGGAGGCGCCGCGGTCCGTGGGGGAGATCGCGAAGGCGATGCCGATCAGTCGGCCGGCGGTATCGCAGCATCTGCGCGTCCTCAAGGACGCGGGCCTCGTGCACGAGGCGAAGGCGGGGACGCGGCGCATCTATAGCGCGGATGCCAGGGCGCTCGGCGAGCTCCGCGCCGCCATCGACGAGATGTGGCGCACGGCGCTCAGTAATTTCGCAGAGACAGTGAACCGGAAGGAGAAGCGATCATGAGCCCCGACAGCGTCCATGCCTTCGCCGTGCCGCCGCTGATCAAGACCGTGACCGTGCACTGCTCGCCCGAGAAGGCGTTCCGGTATTTCACCGAGGGCATGGGCTCGTGGTGGCCAGTGGTTACGCATCACATCGCGCCCGATCCCGAGAGCTGCACCCTCGAGCCCCGGCTCGGCGGCCGGCTCTACGAGCGCGGCAAGAATGGCGTGGAGACCAAGTGGGGCTCGGTGCTCGCGTGGGATCCGCCGAAGCGGTTCGTGTTCAGCTGGGAGCTCAGCCGCTCAGTGGAGCTCCGCGACGCCAAGGTCGAGGTAATCTTCACGAGCGTGCCCGAGGGCACCGAAGTGAAGCTCGTCCATTCCGGCTGGGAGCACATGGGCGAGGCCGCGATACCCATGCGCGAGCGCTTCAACGCCGGCTGGGCGACCGTGTTCGAGAAGTGCTTTGTCGAGTACGCCAACCGGATGGCTTAGGTGGGCGCGATGAAGCTCTATCTCTTTCCGGTATCGGGGCGCGTGGTTGGCATCGTCGCACTCAAGCACCACCTCGCGCTCGATTGCGAGGTGGTGCCCATCGACCTCGGGCGCGGCGACCAGCTGACGCCCGAGTACCTCGTGCTCAATCCCAACAAGAAAATGCCGACGCTCGAGGACAAGGGGTTCGTGCTCTGGGAATCGAACGCGATCCTGTTCTACATCGCGGCGAGGCATCCGGAGAAAGGACTCTGGCCCGCCGATCTGCAGGGACAGGCGGATGTCCTGCGATGGCTCGCTTGGGAAAGCGCGCATTGGGACGCGGAGTCCGTCGGCATGGTCGCGTTCGAGAAAAGCTCGAAAGGGGTGCTCGGTCTCGGTCAGCCGGACCCGGCCTTCATCGCGCGCGGCGAGCAGAACTTTGCCCGGTTCGCGGCGGTGCTCGATGAGGCGCTCAAAGGCAAGACCTGGCTCATCGGGGAGCGATTGACGATCGCAGACCTTTCCGTCGGCGGGCTCATACCCTCGGCCGAGCGCATCGGGCTTTCGGTCGGGAAATTCCCCGAGATCATGCGCTGGTACAAAGGCCTCTCGGCACTGCCCGCGTGGCGCGAGGCCCTCGCCAGCCGAGACGCGGCGCTCTCCGCCTGGCAAGCGAAGGCGGCTCAAGCGAAGCGGTAGATCCGGCAGCAAAGGAGCAGACCATGGCTGAGACCATTCTCTACGGCGTCCACGCGAGCCCCTATGTGCGAGCCGCACGGCTCGGTCTCGAGGAGAAGGGCGTCGCCTACGATCTCGTGGAATTCCCGATCTCGGAGATGAAGCAGCAGCCGCATCTCTCGCGGCAGCCCTTCGGGCGCATCCCCGCCTTCGAGCACAAGGGATTTGCCCTTTACGAGACGCAGGCGATCCTGCGCTACATCGATGCGGCGTTTCCGGGGCCTGCGCTGCAGCGGACCGAGCCGCGCGAGGCCGCGCGCATGAACCAGATCGTCGGCATCGTCGATGCCTACATGTTCATGGACGTGAGCTTCGGCATCTCCTATCAGCGCCTGATGGCGCCGCGCCACGGCAAGGCGCCTGACGAGGAACGCGTCGCGGCGTCGCTGCCGAAGGCGAAGGTCTGCATCGAGGCGATCGACCAGCTCAAGGGCGACAATGCCTACATGGCGGGGAACGCGCCGAGCCTCGCCGACCTCATGGTGGCGCCGCACTACTACTATTTCGCGCTGACACCGGAGGGCCGCGACATCCTGGGTCCGCACGAGCGGCTCCGCCGCTGGTGGCAAACAATGGCAACCCGCGAGAGCATCAAGAAGACGGAGCCGAGGCTGGGCTAAAATTGAACCACCAAGACACCAAGGCACCAAGAGACGGAGACTGCCTTGGTGTCTTGGTGCCTTGGTGGTTAAAACTCTTGATTGCGGCTTCGCCGCGAAGACTCACTGTCGGTTCACCGCCTGCGCGTCGCCGGCGTCATTGTCCGGCAGGGCCTTCGTGCCGTCCCGCGATCCCCGCGGTCTAGCCAACGCCACCCCGGCAGTCCCATATTGAGGGTATGGCGGACGAGAAGAAGGGCTCGGAGGGCCAGCTTCCCGCCGAGTCCAAGCAGGCGGAAGTCGACGCATTCCTCCGACAGGTGGCGGCGATGCCGGCCGTGCGGCCGGCGGGCCGCGGCCGCCTCATCTTTGCCCTCGATGCGACCGCGAGCCGCGAGCCCACCTGGGATCGCGCCTGCCAGATCCAGGGCGAGATGTTCGTTGCGACCGAGAGCCTCGGCGGCCTCGACATCCAGCTCGTGTTCTACCGCGGCCTCGGCGAGTGCAAGGCGAGCCGCTGGCTGTCGCGCGCCAAGGACCTGCTCGCCGCCATGCGAAAGGTCAGCTGCGTCGGCGGCCAGACGCAGATTGCGCGCGTGCTCCGCCATGCGCTCTCCGAGGCGAAGGCTGGCCGGGTCAACGCGCTGGTCTTCGTGGGTGACGCCTTCGAGGAGTCGCTGCCGACCGTGAACGAGCTCGCGGGCGAGTTGGCACTCCTCAACGTGCCGGCGTTCCTCTTCCACGAGGGCGGCAATCCCGAGACCGCGGCGGTCTTCCGGGAGATCGCGCGTCTCACGCGCGGCGCCTATTGCCCCTTCGATAGCGCGAGCGCACAGCAGCTGAAGGAGCTCCTGGGCGCCGTCGCGGTGTTCGCGGCGGGCGGGCGCAAGGCGCTCACCGATTACAGCCGGCGAACCGGCGGCGCGGCGCTGCTGCTGACCCGGCAGATGGCGGGCGGATGATCTACCTGCTGGGCGGCGTCATGGTCCTCGTCGTGTTCCTGATGGCGGGGCGCGCCTTCGTCTCCGCCGATCCCGAGACCGTGAAGCGCGTCCTCCAGTGGACCGGTGGCATCGCGGGCGCGATCCTGGTGGTGCTGGCGATTGATGCCGGGCTCGGCGTCATCGTGGTGATCGCGGGCCTGGGCGTCGCCTGGTATCTGTTCCGCGATCGGCTCAGGCCCGCGGCTTCGGGCCGGTCCAGCGGTCAGGTCTCGGAGGTCGAGACCGACTATCTCCGCATGACCCTCGATCACGCGACGGGCACCATGACCGGCACCGTGCGCAAGGGCCGATTCCAGGGCCGGCGACTCGAGGAGCTCGACAACCGGTCGCTGATCGCGCTCTGGCGCGAGGTGCGGGCGGACGATCCGGCGTCGGTCAGACTGATCGAGAGCTACCTCGACCGGTTCATGGCGGACTGGCGCGAGACGGCGCGGGCCTCCGCCTCGGCGGGCGCCAACGGATCCGAGCACCCCGCTGGCGCCACGCCGATGACGGCGGAGGAGGCTCTGCGGATCCTCGGCCTCAAGCCTGGCGCGAGCGCCGACGAGATCAAGGCGGCGCATCACCGGCTGATGCTTAAAATCCATCCGGATCAGGGTGGATCGGACGCACTCGCGGCCCAAGTTAACCGTGCGAAGGATGTCCTCTTGGGGACATGACGGTCCGAACTGGCCCTGACCGCGGGGTTTGCGGTATAAACCCGCGCCCGCGATCGGGAACAACCCGCCGGGGCATTCCGTGTTCCCGACGCTCGACTTTTTGCCGTAACAGATTAAGGCGAAGGCCCTATGACCGCTTCCGTTCGCAAGGCTGTGTTTCCGGTCGCTGGACTCGGCACGCGCTTCCTGCCGGCGACCAAGGCGATGCCGAAGGAGATGCTGCCGGTGGTGGACAAGCCGCTGATCCAGTACGCGGTGGAAGAGGCGCAGGCGGCGGGGATCGAGCAATTCATTTTTGTCACGGGACGGTCGAAGTCCGCGATCGATGACCATTTCGATCACTCCTACGAGCTCGAGGCAACGCTGCGCGAGCGCGGCAAGAACGCGGAGATCGTGGAGATCAACGCCTGGATGCCGAAAGCGGGCCAGGTCGCCTACACGCGCCAGCAGCGCCCGCTGGGCCTGGGTCACGCCGTCTGGTGTGCGCGCGAGCTGGTGGGCAACGAGCCCTTCGCGGTGCTGCTCGCGGACGATCTGATCCTGGGGCCGGTGCCCTGCCTCAAGCAGATGGTGGCGGCGCAGGCCAAGGTCGGCGGCAACATGATCGCGGTGATGGACGTGCCACGTGAGCACACCAAGCGCTACGGCATCCTCGATGCCGAGGCGAGGGACGGCCGGCTCGTGCGCGCCAAGGGCGTGGTGGAAAAGCCGACGCCCGACAAGGCGCCCTCGACGCTGGCGGTGATCGGTCGCTACATCCTCGAGCCCGAGGTGTTCGATCACCTGGGTCGCATCGGCCGCGGCGCCGGCAACGAGATCCAGCTCACGGACGCGCTCGCGCGCATGATCGGCGGCAAGACGCCGTTCCACGGCTTCCGCTTCGAGGGTCGGCGCTTCGATTGCGGCGACAAGGTGGGCTTCCTCGAGGCGACCATCGCCTATGCGCTGGCGCGGCCGGAGCTCGCGGGCGAGGTACGGCGCATCATGGACGAGCATCGCGACGCGCCGGGTGAAGTCGCCAGCGAGACACCCAAGCAGCGCCGCCAGAGATCCTGAGCGCCGGAGCCCCCATGCCCAACGACGTGAGCCGCAAAGGCGGCCATCGGTTCGACCCGACCATCCTGCGCGAGTACGACATCCGCGGCACCGTCGACAAGACGCTGTTCGAGGCCGACGCCGAGGCGCTCGGCCGCGCCTACGCCGTCGCCATCGCTGAAGCCGGCGGCCGGCGCGCGGCGGTGGGACGCGACGGTCGCCTGCACTCGCCGGCGCTCGAACAGGCGCTGGTCAAGGGCTTGACCGAGAGCGGGATCGACGTCGTGCGGATCGGCCTCGGGCCGACGCCGATGCTCTATTACGCGGCCTCGACCATGGGCGTCGACGCCGGCGTCATGGTGACGGGCTCGCACAATCCGCCCGACCAGAACGGCTTCAAGCTCGTCATGCAGAAGCGCTCGTTCTTCGGTGCCGATATCCAGCGGATCGGCGAGATCGCCGCGGCGGCGAAATTCCGCACCGGCGCGGGCACGGTCGCGAACGTGGCGCCGCTCGACGAGTACGTCGCGCGGCTCCTTAGGGATTACGACGGCAAGCGGGCGCTCACGGTGGTGTGGGACGCCGGCAATGGCGCCACCGGCCAGGCGCTGGTGCGTTTGACGCGGAAGCTGCCGGGCAAGCACATCCTCCTCAACGAGGCGATCGACGGCCGCTTCCCCGCCCATCACCCCGATCCCACCGAGGCCAAGAACCTCGTGCAGCTGCAGGCGGCGGTGGAGCAGCACAAGGCCGACCTCGGCATCGCCTTCGACGGCGACGGCGACCGCATCGGCGTGGTCGACGCGCAAGGCCGCATCCTCTGGGGCGACCAGCTCATGACGGTGCTGGCGGCGGACGTGATCCGCGAGAAGCCCGGCGCCACGATCATCGCCGACGTGAAGGCGAGCCAGGTGCTGTTCGACGAGATCGCGCGCGTCGGCGGCACGCCGCTGATGTGGCGCACCGGCCATTCCATCATCAAGTCGAAGATGGCCGAGATCGCCGCGCCGCTCGCGGGCGAGATGAGCGGCCATATTTTCTATGCCGACCGCTACTACGGCTATGACGACGCGCTCTACGCGGGCGTGCGGCTGATCGGCATCCTGGGCCGGAGCGAAGCGAGCCTCGCCGACCTGCGCGACCGCCTGCCGCAGGTCGTCAACACGCCGGAGCTGCGCTTCCCCTGCGAGGAGAGCCGCAAATTCGCGGTGGTGGGCGAGGTGCGCGACCGCCTCAAGAAAGCCGGTGCCGAGATGAGCGACATCGACGGCGTGCGGGTGAAGACCGCCGACGGCTGGTGGCTGCTCCGCGCCTCCAACACCCAAGCCGTCCTGGTGGCCCGCGCAGAGGCGAGCGACACCGCGGCCCTCGATCGCCTCAAGCAAGCGCTCGGGAGCGAGCTCAAGGCGAGCGGCATGGAGCCGCCGGTGTTCTAGGGGCTTGGACTAACGCAATGCGTCCTTCGACTCGCGATGCTTCGCATCGCGGCTCAGGATGAAGTTGCTTTTCTTGCTGCCATCACCCAAACGACTTCATCCTGAGCCGCGCGCGTGAGCGCGCGAGTCGAAGGACGCAGTGCGGTGAGGGAGTGAGACTAGGGTCCAGACTCATAATATCCACCACACGAGGGCGGCGACTAGACAGATCGAGGCAAGGAAGTTTCGTGCGAGGCGATCGTAGCGAGTGGCGATGCGTCTGAAATCTTTCAGCCGGCAGAAGGCGTTCTCGATG
>DATEGF010000038.1:0-4683 GCA_035280245.1 Allostellaceae bacterium | reverse complement strand
CCGGTCGCGTACTATGCCTGGAGCGGGCATGAGCATCACGCGAACACGACCGAGACAGCCCGCGCCATGGCGCTCCTCTATGCCCTGACCGGCAGTTTCGATGCACCCGGCGGAAACGTCCTGCTTCCCGCCGTGCCGTCGGCGCCGATCTCCGGCGAGGATTTGCCAACCGCCAAGCAGCTCGCCCCGGCGATCGGCGTGACGGAGCGCCCGCTCGGACCCGCGCGCTGGAACAACGTCTCGCCGCATGACTTCTACCGAGCTGTCCTCGAAGATAAGCCCTATCCCATGCGCGGTCTGATCGGGTTCGGCGTCAACTTGCTGCTGGCGCAAGCCGATGCCGCTCGAGGCCGCGCCGCGCTCTCCGCGCTCGATTTCTATGCCCATGCCGATCTCTTCATGACGCCGACGGCGGCGCTCGCGGATATCGTGCTGCCGATCGCGTCTTGCTTCGAGCGCGAAGCCTTGAAGATCGGTTTCGAGATCAATCAAGAGGCGCAGTCCCTGGTCCAGCTTCGACAGCCGATCGTGCCGCCGCCGGGCGAGGCACGGCCGGACACCGAGTTCATTTTCGACCTCGCGGGTCGACTGGGGCTCGGCGAGCAGTTCTGGCACGGCGATATCGACGCCGCCTATCGCCACCAGCTCTCACCCAGCGGCGTGACCCTGGAGCAGCTTCGCGCCGAGCCCGCAGGCGTGCGGGTCCCCTTGAGCACCCATCATGTCAAGTACGCCGAGCTCGACGCTCGAGGGAATGCCAAGGGCTTCGCGACGCCCTCGCGGAAAGTGGAATTCTGGTCCGAGATCTTCCGAGATCATGGCCATTCGGCCTTGCCCGAGTTCGTCGAGCCGCAAATCGGCCCCGTCGCGCGGCCGGATCTAGCGGCTCGCTTCCCCCTTGTACTCACCTGCGCGAAGCCGGGGTTGTTCTGTCAGACCCAGCATCGCGCATTGCCGAGCCTGCGCAAGCGTGCGCCCCATCCCGAAATCGAGCTGCACCCGGAAACGGCCGCCGCGAGAGGCATCGCGGCGGGCAGCTGGGTCGCCGTGGAAACGCCGGCCGGGGGCATGCGCGCAAGGGCCCGGCTCAACGACAGGCTCGATCCTCGCGTGGTCGTCGGCGAGCACGGATGGTGGGAGGATTGCAAGGAATTGGGCTTGCCCGGTTACGACCCCTTCAGTCCGGAGGGCGCAAATTTCAATCAGACGGTCGATGCCACCATACGCGATCCCGTCAGCGGCACCCCTGCCCACCGGGCCAATCTTTGCGAGGTGTGGCTCGCACCAATGGCACAGTAAGATCGAGAGGCAAGCCTAACGGCCATGCTGCCGAGTGCGCGCGATGGCGCTGCCGCGGGGTCCTTGCCGCTTTGGCGCACCACGATATCCCCCTTGGGATGTGCTGCCGAGCACCGCGAGCATTTGCAGTGACCGGAGTGGCGAGGTCTGCAACGAGGTCAGCAGCAGTGGTCGCGAGAACGTCGCGGTAAGTCCACTTCACCTCTGAAAACGGACTATCGTGTCGCTCTTCAAGATGGCCGCCTCGTGCCGAAGGCGGACTCACGCACGGCAAAAAAAGCCATATAGTGGCGGCGCTCGTTCAGGCAGGCGTGCTGCTGATCAACCACATCGCACCGGGCAATCGCACGCTGGCACCGTCCGCATAGGGCTGAAGCGCCTCGTGAATGGAGGCGACGGCGGCTGAGACGACCTCTGCTGGCTGGTTGCGCAGCCAACTGTTCACGGCGCCGATCTGGGTCGACTGAACCACGGCCTCCTTGAGCCCGCGGCCCGCGGCGATATCGAGGTCCATGTCGAGTTTCTCGAAGCGCGGCGGCGCCCAACCGGCCGCGGTGACGACCTCGCTCACGTGGTCTCGATCGGCGAAGGCGAACATTCCGGGCGCGTTCGGCACCGGCTTCGGCCGAGGCGGCAGGTGCCGCGCGGCCGCCGTCATCGGCACCTCCATCCATGGGTTCTCCGCCAGCGAGCGCCAGCACACGAGCGCCATGCGCGCGTGCCGAGCGGCGGCGCGGCGCATATTGGTGAAGGCCGCCACCCGGTCGCCGAAGAACATCGCGCCGAAGGCCGAGATCAGCAAATCGTATTCGTCGAGCGCGGCCGTGGCCGGATCGGCCTGACGCCAATCGACATTGGCGATGCCGGCGGCGCTCGCGCGCCTCTCGCCCTCGGCAAGCATCGGTCCGGAAATGTCCAGCCCCGCCACGCGGCCGGAGGGACCCGTGGCGCGCGCGAATTCCAGCGTGGGCGCGCCGCAGCCACAGCCGATATCCACCACCCGTTCGCCCGCGCGCGGAGCGGCAAAGACAAGCAAGGCGTCCGTCACCGGCGCGAGCGTGATGTCGGTGTGCGCCTGTCGAGCCACCCAGATATCGCCGCCTTTCCCGTTCCAGAAGGCGAGCATGTCGGCGTTGATCTCTTCGGGCGCGGCCATCCGAGTCCTCCGACGAAGCAGGTGCGCAAGGGTGCGGTATTGCCGAGCGGACCGCAAGCGGCGGCGCGGCGATCCTACCTCGGTCGGGATTGCCCCCTCATGACGTGACCGATCTATTGCTGACACCCGATGACCGATGCGGGTCAAGGCGGTAGTCGCGCCCGCTCAAGCAGATGTCCGAATTTCCCCATGAGCAGACCTGGTACAGCCGAAACGTAAGTCGGAGAGGTGCCCCAATCGAACCCCATTCTGCATTCTGCTGGAGCCGCTGCCCGAGATCAGAGCCATCGCCCATTTGCCCGGCTGGCATCTTCTCCGGCGGCAGCGCTATGCTGTCGCGGAAAGCCAGAAAGGGGGCAATCATGCTCGCGGATCGGTACGGCCTCGCACTGGTGACGGAGTCGCTGGCGGCGCGAGATGCCTATGTGGAGGGCAGCGACCTTCTGCTGACACTTTATCCGGGGGCAGCGGCGGCTTTCGACCGCGCCATTGCGGCAGATCCCGGCTTTGCTCTGGCGCATGTCGGCCGGGCACGCGCGCTGCAATTGAGCAGCGACGCTCCGGGCGCGCAGGCTGCCATGGCGGTGGCGCGGGGCCTCGGCGACGGCCTTCCAGAGCGCGATCTCAGTCACATCGAAGTCTTCAGCCTGCTGGTGGGCGGTAAGCCAGATGCCGCTCTTGCCGCGGTGCGCAGGCACGTTGCGTCTTGGCCGCGCGATGCGCTGGTCGCCGGGCTCGCGGCGAACCAAACCGGCCTGATCGGAATCTCCGGTCACGCCGGCCGGGAGCAGGAGCAGCTCGATTTTCTGGCCCCACTGGCGCCGCACTACGGCGACGACTGGTGGTTCAACGGCCACTACGCCATGGCGCTCTCCGAGCTCGGCCATCAAGCGGCCGCCCGGCCCCTCATCGAGCGATCAATCGCTGAGCACCCCCAGAACGCTTCCGCGGCTCATGCGCTCGCACATTTCTATTATGAGACCGACGAGGTGGATGCCGCCATCTCCTTCCTGCGCTCCTGGCTCACGGATTACCCGCGGGAAGGGTTCATGCACGGTCACCTTAGCTGGCACCTCGCGCTCGTGCATCTTCAAGAGGGCGACTTCCAGGAAGCGGAGCGCCTCTACACAGAGGCCTTCGCCGCGGACGACTACCGCGGCCCCGCGCTCATCAAGATGCTGGACGCGCCATCCTACCTGTGGCGCGCGGAGCTGGCCGGATATCCCCGCAACCACGCGCGCTGGAAAGCGCTGCAGGAATTCGCCGAGCGCGCATTCCCGCGCGTCGGCATGGCGTTCATCGATTGGCACAGGGCTCTGGTCGACGCGGTCGCCGGCGACGGAGCCGCGGCCGAGGCGCGCGCGACGGAGCTGGATGAGTTGGTCCGCGCCGGGCGGTACTCTGCCGGATCGACGGTGCCGACTCTCGCCCGTGCGTTCGCCGCATTCCATCGGCAGGATTTCTCCAGTGCCATCGACGCGATCGAAACCATGTTTCCGGAGCGCGAGCGCATCTCCGGGAGCCGGGCGCAGATCGATCTGGTGGAGTTCACTCTGTTGAAGGCTTATCTCTCGGCAGGACGGCTGGACGAAGCCCGCCGTGTGCTGCGAGCGCGGCGCCCCGGTCCACACGGCATCCTGGTTGCCGGGCTCGAGTCCGCGCAACTCGCGAGCAACTAAGCCGGCCCAGGCTGGGACAACCCGCTAAGCTTCTCGCTAGGTCCGCTTCACCTTTTCAGAGCGGACATTCGCGTCGCTCCTAACGACCGCCGCTTCGTGCCAGAAGCGGACCTTCGCTTCCAATCCACGATCTCTCGTTTGGGTCAGTCGGATCGTCCGCCGCCGACCAAGACGGATTTACTCGAATTCGGTTCCGTGACCAATGAGCGGCGTGTTGTCGAGCGTGAACGTGGCCAGCTTCATGGAGTCCGAGGGCGGCGGAATATCGATCTTGGCGCCGATCTGCTTAAGGATCGATGCGTTGTCAAAAAAGATTGTTTCGCCCCACAGATCATCTCCCTTGAAGTGCCAGACGACGACTGCTCGTATCTTCACAGGCTTCCCAGTTGGTGGCCATCCCAGGAATGCGCCGAGATGCGTGCCGCGCCACTCGTTCTCGGTGACGATACACGATCCGTCGGCGCACAGGACGCGACGGACTCGCACTGTGAAGTCAGGAAAGCCTTCCCAATGCTTGCGATAGCGTTCCGCCGTCTGCTCCGGACCGAC
>DATEGF010000037.1:0-14450 GCA_035280245.1 Allostellaceae bacterium | reverse complement strand
GGGTGATCGCGGCGGGCGACCGGCGCGCCCATGCGGCCGCTCTTGGCTTGCTCGGCGAGGGTAAATCCTGGTAAGTCCCGAGCCCCATGAGCGATCCCTCGTACGACTACATCATTGTGGGCGCGGGCTCCGCGGGTTGCGTGCTCGCCAATCGCCTGTCGGCGGCCGGCGCCCGCGTGCTCGTGCTGGAGGCTGGACCCGCCGATCGCACGTGGAAGATCCACATGCCGGCGGCGCTCACCTACAATCTCTGCGACACCAAATATAACTGGGGCTACGAGACCGAGCCGCAGCCGCACATGGATGGCCGGCGGATGTACTGGCCGCGCGGACGCGTGCTCGGCGGCTCCTCGTCGCTCAACGCGATGGTCTATGTCCGCGGCAACGCCCTCGACTACGACCGCTGGGCCGGGAACGGCCTGCCCGAGTGGTCCTACGCGCACGTCTTGCCCTACTTCAAGCGGGCCGAAACTTGCGCCCGCGGCGGTGACGACTATCGGGGCGACAGCGGCCCGCTTCATGTCTCGCGCGGCACGATGCGCAATCCGCTCTTCGCCGCGTTCATCGAGGCGGGCCAGCAGGCGGGGTACCCCTTCACGGCCGACATGAACGGCTTCCAGCAGGAGGGCTTCGGCCCGATGGACATGACCGTCCATCGAGGGCGCCGCTGGAGCGCGGCCTCGGCCCATCTGCGGCCCGCGATGCTCCGCTCGAACCTCACGGTGATGACCGGCGCGCTCGCCACGCGGATCGTCGTCGAGAAGGGGCGTGCGACGGCTCTGGAATTCCGCCATCGCGGCGTCCCACGGCGCGCCCGCGCCCGCGAGATCGTCCTCTCCGGCGGGGCCATCAACTCGCCGCAGCTCCTCCTCCTGTCGGGCATCGGTCCTGCCGATGAGATCCGTCGACACGGCGTTGCTGGGGTACACGATCTGCCGGGTGTGGGTCGCAATCTCCAGGATCATCTCGAGCTCTACGTGCAGTACGCCTGCAAGGAGCCGATCACGCTCTACATCACGGAGAACCCGGTAAACCGGGTGGCGATCGGCCTCGAGTGGTTCCTCTTCAAAACCGGTCTCGGCGCGTCGGCCCATCTCGAGGCGGGCGCCTTCATCCGCCGCAACGCCGAGGTGGCGCATCCCGACCTGCAGTACCATTTCCTGCCGTCTCTGGTGATCGACCACGGCCGCAAGCCGATCGGCCGTCATGGCTTTCAGGCCCACGTCGGCCCGATGCGGCCCACTAGCGTGGGCTATCTCCGGCTGCGCTCGGCCGATCCCACGGTTCATCCTGAGATCCAACCGAACTACCTCGCGACCGATCAGGACCGCCGCGAGATGCGCGACGCCGTGACGCTGACCCGAGAGATCTTCGCTCAAAGCGCCTTCGACCGCTTCCGCGGGCCGGAGATCCAGCCAGGCGCCGCGGTGCGCAGTGACTCCGAGATCGACGCCTTCGTGCGCGCGAAGTCCGACAGCGCCTACCATCCCTGTGGCACCTGCAAGATGGGCGTCGACGAGCAGGCGGTTGTCGACGGCGAGCTCCGCGTGCGCGGCCTCGACGGCCTGCGCGTGGTCGACGCCTCGATCATGCCGAGCGAGCCCAGCGGAAACCTCAACGCGCCCACGATCATGATCGCGGAGAAAGCCGCCGACATGATCCTCGGCCGGCCGCCCTTGAAGCCGCTCTACGCGCCGGTCTACACGCCCGCGCGCACCAGCGCCGGAAGCGCGCCGCAACGTCGCGAGGTCGCGCTCTGACGGCTCAAGCGAGCGGCGGGGCGTCCCGAGCCGTTTTGGCGTAGCGGGGCAGTCCATCCGTCACGTGCAGCCAACGCAGCTGCTCCTCGACGTGAACGTGACCCTTTGGCCGGAGTGTCTCCGGCTCGTCGAAGCTCGGCACGAAGAGATGGATCTCGTCGGGCCACCGCTCACCCTCGAAGCTCATCGGCGAGCCGCAGTTGCGACAGAACCGGCGTATCACGCCGGGCGATGAGCGATAGGCCGCCGGCTGCTCGCCGGTCCACTCCACATTGCCGCTGGTGAACCCCGCGTAGGTCGCGATCGCCGAGCTGGTCGCGCGACGGCAGCTTTCGCAATGGCAATGCGCGACCCAGCGGGGCTCGCCACGTGCGACGAACGTGACGGCGCGGCAGAGGCACCGTCCGGCGCGGACGGTGGCGTCCTTCGGTTTCGGGTCCACGGGAGACCTCCTGCATGGCCTTGGAGCTCGGAGGATAATGCCCTTGTCTAATCTAACCGGCAAGGGGGTTTGGTCAGCGCTCCAGCACCGTCTTGAGGAAATCACGCGTGCGGCTCTCTCGGGGCGCGCCGAACATGCGCTCCGGCACGTCCTGTTCGACGATCAGTCCGTGGTCCATGAAAATGACCCGCGAGGCGACCTGGCGCGCGAAGTTCATCTCGTGGGTCACCACGAGCATGGTCATGCCACGCCGCGCGAGGTCGCGCATGACGGTGAGCACCTCCGCCACCAGCTCGGGGTCGAGCGCGCTCGTGACCTCGTCGAACAGCATCGCCTTGGGATCCATGGCGAGCGCGCGGGCGATCGCCACGCGCTGCTGCTGGCCGCCCGAGAGTTCCTCGGGATAAGCCTCCGCCTTGTCAGCGAGCCCGACCTGCGCCAGGAGCTCGAGCGCGCGCCGGCGCGCCTGGTCCTTGGGCTTGCGCAGGACGTGGACCGGCGCCTCGATGAGGTTGCCGGTGACGGTCAGGTGCGGGAACAGGTTGAAGTGCTGGAACACCATGCCGACCTGCGCGCGGACCGCGGCGATCGCGCGGTTGGAATGCGCCCGGAACCCACCGGTGACTTCGTCGCGATAGACCAGCTTGCCGTCGATCCGAATCCGGCCTTGCTCCGCGACCTCCAGGTGATTGATGCAGCGGAGCAGGGTGGACTTGCCGCTGCCGGACGGACCGATGATGCACACGACCTCGCCGACCGCGACCGAGAGATCGATGCCGCGCAGGACGTGCAGCTCGCCGAAGTGCTTGTGCAGGCCCTCGACCTCGACCATCGGACGTACGCCTGCGGTCACGCGCGCCTCCGCCGATAGCCGCGCTTGGTGACGCGCTCAAGATAGCTGACGAACCGCGCAGCCGGGAAACTCACTCCGAAATACATCACGGCGACAACGGTATAGAGGGTGAAATACTGGAAGTTCAGCGCCGCGTGAACTTGCGCCGTGAACAGGAGTTCCTGGATGCTGACCGCAGCACAGAGCGACGTGTCCTTGAAGAGGCCTATAAAGTAGTTGCCGAGCGCGGGTACCACTATCCGGATCGCCTGCGGCAATATGATCCGGCGCATTGCGAGGGCATGGGTCATGCCCAGGGCTGCTGCAGCATCGTGCTGACCGCGGGCGATTGCCTGGATGCCGCTGCGATAGACTTCGGAGATGTAGGCGGAATAATTGAGCGTGAGCGCCAGCACGCCGGCTGTGAACGCGTCGAGCCGGATGCCGAACTCGGGCAATACGTAATAGACGTAAACGAGCTGAAGAAGCAGCGGCGTGCCGCGCATGACCTCGATATAGGCCTTCACCACCCAGCGGAGCAGTGCAAAGCGCGACAGGCCCGCGAGCGCCACGAAGAGCGCGCAGACCAAACTGAGCGTGATGACAACGAACGTCAGCTCGACGGTGAGCAGCAGGCCGCCCAGCAGCGGCCCGATGTTCTCGACCGCGACTTGCGGGTTGAAAAGCTCGAACACGGAGTTTCAGGAAATGGCTGGGGCGACGGTCGCCGCCCCGGCCATCGTCAGCTTCAGAGATGCAGCGTGAACATCATGAGGTTGCGATCGGTCAACCCGTACTTCTTCAGGATGGCACTGACCTGGCCGCTGGCCCGGATTTCGCCCAGTGCCGACGAGTAGGCGGCCCGCAGCGAGCAGTCTTCCTTGCGGATGCCGAACCGTGCCATGCCGTAGCCGCCACCGCTGATGATGTCCGAGGGAACCGGGATGGTCCACTGCGGATCGAGGTTGTTGTTCGGGTTCTTGCTGGCGAACTCCAGATAGACGACGTCGTCTTCCAGCACGGCGTCCAGACGGCCCTGGTTCAGGCTCTGGAGCTCATCGACTTCCTGCTTGAAGGGGGTGGTCTCCACGCCGATGCGGCGCAAATAGAGATCGGCCGCGCTGCCGGTAATAGCGCCGACCTTCTTGCCCTTCAGGTCGTCATACTTCGCAATCTTCAGCGGATTGCCCTTCGCCGTGAGCACGACGGGCCCATACCACCAGGCCGGCCCGGAAAAGCTGATCACCTTCACGCGCTCGGGGTTGACGTGGATGTCGGCGGCGATCACGTCGATCCGCTTCGACAGCAACGAGGGAATCACCGATTCCCAGGGCATCCAGACGACGTTGATCTTCGTAATGCCCAACGTGTCGAGCACCGCCTTGTTGATCTCCCAGTCGATGCCCGCCGGCGCTTTGTTGGTGTCCTGGAACATTTCGGGCGGGTTGTCGTTGGACCCAAGATTGATGCCGTTCTTGACCGCGTTCTCTAGGGAAGGATCGTTGCAGTTGGCCATATCCGGTGTGTATTCGGCCTTCTGCGCCATCGCGGGCGCCGCGAGCGCGCCGACGAGGCCGAGAGCCAAAATGAAACGATGCGGGCGCATGCCAGTCTTCTCCTCTCCCAATGGGTTTTCGTTTCCGGCGCTCCGTCGAGGGAGCTGCGCGTCTGAGAAGGTGCGATGGCGCACGATAGCATGCAGGCGCGCGCGTGCACTAGTTCATCACACCGGCGGTTGCGGCGTGCGGTAGAGCGTCTTGCCCTTGGCGCGGATCTCGACGTCCACGATGTAGCGCGCGATCGTGCGGGGATCGATGGTCATGCCGAGGCCGGGCGTGTCGGAGAGGCGCAGCATGCCATCCGCGCCGGGCATCAAGTGATTGCTGGTGATCTCGAAGGCGAGCGCCTTCGGTTCCGCCGGAAATTCAGAGAGCTGATGACCCTCGAGACCGGCATAGGGCTGCACGGAGGCCGCGAGCGCCAGATGCGACGTGAAGGTGTGGTTGACGAAGGTGACGCCACGCGGGACCGCGTAGTCCGCGATCTCCTTGGCGGGCCCGATCCCGCCGATGCGGCCCGTGTCGATCTGGATGAAGCCCACGCCGCCGTGGTCGATGAGATGCCGCGCCATGAAGGTGTTGTGGCTGCCTTCGCCAGCGGCGAGCCGCACCGAGCCGACCTCGCGCGAGAGCGCCTTGTAGGCGTCGAGCGCGCCACTCACGAACGGTTCCTCGAGCCAATGCGCGCGAAACTCCTCGAGCACGGCGAGGCGCTGCCGCGCGGCCTCGAGGCCATCGACCCAGATCGCCCCGGCGTCAACGAGCAGAATGCCGTCGGGTCCCAACCCCTCCCGTGCCGCCGCGAGCTGATCGCGATCCGCCGCCGCCGTCGATTGGCCGAACGGCCCCCAGCCGTATTTCACCGCCCGGAAGTTGCGCGCCCGCATCGCACGACCCTTCGCGAGGGTGCTGTCCGGCGTGTCGCCGAACAGGAGCGATGCGTAGGGCAGCTTTGGAAATGCTCGCGGCCATCCGAGCAGCTTGTGGACAGGCTCGCTGAGCCGTTTGCCGAGCAGATCCCAGAGCGCGATCTCGATGCCCGACCAGGTATGGTCCGCTTGCAGGAGATCGAGACTGTTCCGCGCGACCAGCCGAGCGATCCGGCCGATGTCCGTGACGTCATCGAGTGTCTGGCCGAGGACGGAGTCCAGCACCGGCTGGCAGGCGCCGTG
The DNA here is from genome assembly GCA_035280245.1 of Allostellaceae bacterium. Lineage (GTDB taxonomy): Bacteria > Pseudomonadota > Alphaproteobacteria > ATCC43930 > CGMCC-115725 > DASZHJ01. The sequence continues at coordinate 8,685 of DATEGF010000037.1, read as the reverse complement.
CGAGCGCGGACAGACGGCGGCGGCGATGGAGGCGAGGGGAGAGGCCTCGCATTCACCCCAGCCGACGTGGCCGTCGCTGGCGACGCGCACCAGCAGCGCGTCCTGGCTGCCGTCGCCCTCCAGGGTCACCTCGGGCATCGAGAGATAGAAGAAATCGACCGCGTCGATCCGCATGATCGGCAACCTCCTGCGCAGATGTCCTTGGCGAGCATGACGCCGTGCTGCTGCCGCGTCGACTCCACAGTCGCCGACGCGGTATCGTTGCTTTGGTAGGGAGGACGAGACACCAAGATGACCACCGTCAAAATCCGATCGATCCACGCGGTGCCGCTGCTGGGCGAGAGCCCGAAGGGTGGTTGGTCCGCGGAGATCAAGCAGGAAGACTCGATCCACGCGCTGATCGCCGTGCACACAGACGCCGGGGTCGTCGGACACGGCAGCGTGTTCACCGATGGGCGCCTCGTGCAGGCGGGGCTACAGGTGCTGGAACCGCTGTTCCGCGGCGAGAACGCGCTCGAGCCCGAGCGGGTCACCGAGAAGCTGCACCAGAACACATTCTGGATGGGACGCGGCGGCACGCTCACCCACGTCATCAGCGGCATCGACATTGCGCTCTGGGACATCCTCGGCAAGGTCACGGGCCAGCCGGTCGGGCGGCTCCTCGGCGGCATCTATCGCGAGCGCGTCCGGCCCTATTGCTCGCTATTGATGGAGGTACCCGACCGCATGCGCGAGGTCGTGGCGGAATACCGCGCGCGCGGCTTCCGCTCCTTCAAGATCGGTTGGGGCCCGTTCGGCCGCGCGCTCGATCCCAAGCTCGACGAGGCGATCGTGCGCGCGGCGCGCGAGGCGGCGGGCGCCGAGGCGCAGCTCTTCGTCGATGCCGGCGCGAGCGACGCCTATTGGCCGCACGGCCTCAAATGGGCGATGCGCACGGCCGAGATGCTCAGGGATTACGACATCGGCTGGTTCGAGGAAGCGCTCAAGCCCGACGCCATCGACGACTTCTGCCATCTGCGCCGCGTCTCGCCCGTGCCGATCGCGGGTGGCGAGGTGCTGACGCGCCGGCAGTCATTCCTGCCGTGGCTCAGTCGCGGCGCCTTCGACATCGTGCAGCCCGACGTGACCAAGGTCGGCGGCATCAGCGAGCAGCGCCGCATCGCCTGGATGGCGCACGACTTCGGCGTCAAATACATCGGCCACGGATGGAACACCGCGCTGGGCGTCGCCGCCGATCTGCAGCTCGCGGCGGCGCTTCCCGGGGTCGACCTCGTCGAGTTCATCGGCGGCAGTGCCTACGTTGACGGCATCACCGAGACGCCGTTTCAGCTTGACGCCGAGGGCAATCTCGAGATTCCGATGGTGCCGGGGTTGGGCGTCAAGCTCGATCGGGAGAAGCTCAAGCGCGTGACGCGCGATCCGTCGGTGTTGTTCTCCGCGCCTTAAAGCCGACCTCAATCGAAATCCATTCTCGATCGCCTCGCTTCCATCTATCGAATCCCTCTCCGCCCCTGGGGGCGGAGAGGATAGGTGAGGTGGGGAGACGATGGATGTTGCCGCGGCCGCTCCGGCGATGTGCGCAGTCGGGTGGGTCACCCAAGCCGAGCCACCCCACCTCACCTTGCCTCTCCGCCCCTGAGGGGCGGAGAGGGAATAGTTAGATCGAGCTGGCAGCGCCCAGCAGAGAGTGGCTAGCGCCTTACACCCCCGGCATCTTGAACGGCATCGGGTCCTTGAAGCGGTTGAGTACATTCGTGGTCAGGCGGAACAGGTTGTTGTCGAACTTGTTCCAGCCGAGCGAGCCTGCGTAGGCGATCGAGCCCGTGGAGAACACCGCGCCACCGCCGGAGGTCTCGAAGAAGGTGATGTCGGCGTGGATGTCGGGATTGATGGTGGCGTCGGTCGCGCCGTGGGGCGTCAGCACCTCTTCGGCGACGAGCTCGTAGGTGTTGGAGTGGTTCTCGCTCCGTGCGATCACCAGCGCGTGGGCGGGTGTGCCCAGGCGAGCATCGACGGCGTCGATCTCGAGGCCGGCGGCACCGCCTTGCAGCACCCCGAAATTACCGATGAGCTCGCCCTCGACGCCCTCGAAAGCGAAGGCGACGCGCGGATCCTTCGCCGCTGTCGTGCGCCGGTAGTAGCTGCAGTGGTCGAAACCCTGGCTGATGAAGCCGATGCCCGCGATCTTCTGCGGCGCGCGGCCATTGCGGCGCCAGAGTCCACCGTACTGGCCGTCGAAGGCGTGATAGGACTCGCCGGGCTCGGCGTCCCAGGCGCGTACGCCGCCTTCGGCGCGCCGCACCTCGATGACGCCCCGGCGTGTCGGATGATGCGCGATCCGCCAGTAGAAGCCGTTGCCGCCCATGTACATGAAGCGGCCGCCGCGGCGGAGATAGGCCTCGATCGCGTCGAGCATCTCAGTGCTGTCGTATTCGGGATGACACCCCGTGAGCACGACCTTGTAGGGCTTCAGCAGTTCGAGCCCCTCACGGTGCAGGTCCTCCTCGGTGATGACGTCGTAATCGCCGCCGAGCTTCTCGAGCCAATCGATGATGAAGAGATCGAGGTTGAAGTTCCAATGACGGCCGGTCGGCCGGAAATTCTGCAGCGGGCGATGCCGGCTCGAATAGGCGACGCCGCTGCCGTCGGTGTGCCGGTCGTACGTCGAGGAGCCCATCTCCCAATGCTCGAGCAGCATGGTGTCGATCGCGTCCATCACCATGACGCGGCCGTGGTAACGCTCGGTCACCAGCTGGTGATAGCGGCCGCGGTTGTTGAGATAGACCGTGTAGGTCGCGGTCGACGCCAGGAACGCGACCTTCGATCGCGCTGTGCCGCGTGGCGGCCGCACGAAGAACGGCACCCAGTAGTCGAAGCCCTCGGTGCTGAGCTTCGCGGCATAGACGCCAGAGCGGAGATCCTTCGGCACCGTGAACTCGAAATCCGGCTCCCAGCAGGCGTCCACGAGATCGTCCTCGTGGAAGTGGATAGCGCCATACTGCTCGGGCGCGCGCGTCCAGCAAGGCTCGGCGCCTGTCCAATTGTGCCCGGGCACCGCGCGCGTCGGGAGGTTCACGACCGTGCCGTCGAGACGCCACGGCCCGATGTCGCGGATCGCTTCGGTCGGGATGTCGCGGCTGAAGTCCCAGGCGCCGATCACGCGATCGGCGAAGGGCGCGACGAGACTGGGCTCCATCAGCTCCAGGAGGCCGGCGCGGTCGAGCGCGCCCTGTGCCACGCGCGGCCGGTCGATGCGGCCGTTGAAGTGGCAGGCGAAGCCAAGGCCACCCCAGGCTGAGGGCGCGTTGGCGGCACCGGTGCTCCAGGCCGCGAAGGTCAGCGGCGCTGAGCCGGCGGCCAGGCGAACCGGCGTGGACGACGTCACCGCCGCGTCGCGCTCCGGATGGAAATCATGCACGGTCAGCGGCTCCTGCCAGAGGGTGAGGGTGCCGCGCTCGGAATCGGATGCGCCCGCGCAGAAATACCAGCGCCGCGTGCTCATGGGCATGCGCGACGAGAGGATCGCGACGCGGCCCGGTCCCGCGCCGATGCGCAGGGTCAGCGCACCCTGCGCATCGATCTCGAGGCCGTAACCGGTCTGCGTCGCCTCCGACCATGTGCCCATGATCGCCTGCCGGCCCTTCGTCGGTAGAGTCGGCCAGACATAAGCGGCGACGGTGACGCTGCCCGTCACCGCGAGTGCGTCATGCGCGGGCACAACCGCGAGCGAGCCGATCGGGATCGTCTGGCGCCGGCCGGGATGTGAGCCGTTGCAAGGCGCGTCGATCGGTTTCGGCGCGAAGGGTGTCGCGAGCGGGCCCGCGTCGGGCTGTTTGAGCTGCACGATCTGTGCGTCGTAGCGGTCGCCGTCGAGCAGGCTCACCATGAAGCGCACGGTCTCGCCCGGCGTCACGCTCCAGCGGTCGGGATAGCCCATCACGCGTCTCATGAACGCGTCACTCCAGCGGCAGCTCTTCGCCGGCGAGCTTCGCCCAGCGGAGCTTGAAGACGTGCCACTCGGCCTCCTTGAGGTTGGTGAAGACGGTGTTGGTGGGGCGGGGCGCGCTGCGCCCGCCAGGCTCCAGCAAGGCGAGCGTCCAGCGCTTGCCGGCCTCGTCCACCAGCAGCACGTGGAAGGGATCGCGGCTCGGCTGCCGCATCAGGTGCAGAAGGTATTGCAGATCTGGGCTGTGCTCGCCGAACGGATTGGTCTTGAACTCGCGCGCGAGGTCGAGCCGCTTCTTGTCGAAGGTGTACATGGCTCAGCCCTTCACGCCGCCGACGGCGAGACCCTGGACCACGAACTTTCGCAGTAGCAGGACTAAGGCCACCGACGGGGTCAGCGCCACGAGGCAGATCGCCATCATGAGATTGAAGAACACGTGCACGTCTCCGACCAGGCTCGCGATCACCACCGGCAGGGTCATGAACTCGGCCCGGTTGTTGAGGATCAAGGGTATCAGCAGATCGTTCCAGGAGATAATGAACACGATCGCGCCGTAGGACGCCAGCGCCGGCGTCGAAAGCGGCAGCGTCACCCGCAGGAAGGCCGTGAAGCGCGAGCAACCGTCGATGCGCGCAGCCTCGTCGAGCTCCCGCGGAATTGTGCTGAAATAGGGCGCCAGGATCAGGACCCCGTAAGGCAGCAGGAACCCGGTCTCGGCGATGATCACGCCCCAGATGGAGTTCAAAAGCCCGATGCTCCGGAACGTGACGTAGAGCGGGATCATCAGCACGATGATCGGAACGAACCGAGCGAAGACGTTGAGGTTCATGAGCGAGGCGACCCAGCGAAGCCGGAGGCGCGCGACGGTGTAGGCCGAGAGTGAGGCGAACACGAGGGTGAGGAGTGTCACGGAGACGGCGATCACCGTGCTATTGCCGATCGCGTAGTAGATCTTCTTGACATTGTCGGGGAGGTACGTGGCCTGCTCAAAGATCGCGCCCTTTTGAGCCCCGCCGGACAAGATCACGCGGAAATTGTCGAGCGTCCATTCCGGCGGCAGGAGCGAGCGCGTCGCCGCCTGCAGACTCTTCTCCGATTGCAGCGCGCCAAGGAGTGCCGCAACGAGCGGCAGCAGGAAGAATGCGATCACCGCGAGATTCGCGGCGTGGAGCGCAAGGCGCGTGATGGGGCGTGGGCGCATGGCGGCTACTCGATCCGGCGGTAGATCGCGGTCACGTAGGCGACGGCGAGCGCGCCCACGATCAAGGCGAGAACATAGGCCGAGGCCGAGCCGACGCCGATATCGAAGGGCGGCGCGAAGCTGCGTTTGTAGCTGTACCAGGCGGCGACCCAGGTGGCGTCACCCGGCCCGCCCTGGGTGATCGCGAGCACCTCCTCGAACACGGTGACGGCGAAGGAGGTGCGCAACACCAGGATCACGACGATGATCGGTCTGAGAAGCGGAAGGGTGACGTGCCAAAAGCGGTGCAAGGGGCCGGCGCCGTCGATGGCGGCGGCCTCGAAGAGCTCGGGGTTCATGCCCTGGAGCGCGGCGTGCACGAGCAGGATCGCAAAGGGGAGCGTGCGCCAGATGTAGGGCACCGCCAGCATGAAGATCGCGGTGCTGGGATTGCCCACCCAATTGACGGGCTCACCGATGAGCCCGAGGGTGAACAGGATCCGGTTGAGGAAGCCGAAGTCGAAGCTGTAGAGGAAGGCCCAGATCAGCCCGTTGGCGATCGGCGGCACCGCGTAGGGCAGTAGGATCAGGACCTTCGTGACGCGCCCGGTCCAGACATGCGTTTGATCGACCAGCAGCGCGATCGCGACCGCGAGCACGATCTCGACCGTGACGGAGAAGGCCGTGAAGACGAGGGTGTTCTTGAGCGCAAGCAAGAACAGGGGATCGGTCAGGATCCGGCTGTAATTGTCGAGCCCGACGAACGGAAAAATTCCCCGGCGCAGGTCCGCGAGCGCAACTTTGTGAAGCGAGAGATAGGCCGCGTAGAAGATCGGATAGGCGAGAACCAGCCCGAGCGTCACCAGCGTCGGCCCGTTCATCGCCACGCCGAGCCAGCCGACCGATAATTCTCGGCTGATGCGACGTGGTCGACTAACGGCCGTGGGGAACGGTCCCTGTGATGCCGGAGCCTGCTCCACGTAGGTGGCTCAGGTCTTCTGCACCTCCTTGATCGCCGCGATCAGGTTGTCGCAGCACTGATCGACGGTGATCTGCGCGGTCAACGCTTTCTGCACTTCGATATTGACCCGGTCGGTCCAGGGGAAATGCCAGGGCTTGTAAATTGAGTTGCAGATCTCGCCGACGTAGGTCGCTTTGTCCCAGATCTCCAGGATTTTCGCGGGATCGCCCCAGGGCTTCCAGCCCTCGGTGATAACCGAGCTCTTCATCACCGACTGAAAGCCGGAGCCAAGCATCGCGTCGCGCGCGAGATTGTTGGCCTGGGTGTACTGCCCGTCCTTCGTGCGGCCGCCCAGATACTGCAGCAGCTTCCAGGCCCACTCCTTGTCGCGATTGGCGGAGCAAAGGAAATAGACATGGGTGTCGCCGATCGTGCGGCCGTCGCCGGGCGAGCCCATCACCTGCACCTTGCCCGCGATCGGCGATTGCGCGGGATCGTTGGCGATGTTGAGGCCGTAGTGATGGTTGGGCCCGCGATAGAGGTTCTTGCCGGCGCCGAAGGCCTTCGCCGAGGTCGTGAACTGGTACTTCAGTGAATCGGGATCGACGAGCTGATCGGCGAAGGTCTGAGCCCACCATTTCAGCGTCTCGCGCGCGATCGAGCCGGGCCCGAGCTGGTGATTGCCGGCCTTGTCGAAGAACACGCCGCCGCGGTTCCAGGTCATCTGGTACCAGGTGCCCGGCAACTGCTCGAGGCCGACGCCCGCAACCCACATGATCGGGTATTCGCAGACGCCGTCCTTCTTGGCTTTGCGGCACTGCTCGAGGAGCTCGTCATAGGTCTTGAAGGGCTGGAGCTTCGCCTTCTCCATGAGCTCGCTGTTGTAATTCCAGACCCAGACTGTCGAGAAATAAGGCAGGCCCATCAGCTTGCCGTCGTAGACCGCGACCTGCTTCGCCGATTCCGTGAAGTCCTTGAGGTAGTCCTGGGCGCCGGGAAATCCGTCGAGCGGCTCGACGAGGCCTTGGCTGATGAAGTTCGGGAAGGAGAAGGGCGAGGACTGCGAGACATCGATGGTCTCGCTGCCCGCATACATCGTCATCAGCTTGGTCGGGTGATCGTTGAAGGAGGAGATCGTGGAATCCACGGGGACGCCCCAGTCGTCCGTGAATTTCTTGGAGATCTTTGTGTAGATATCCCCGTAGGTCCAGACCACGAAGTTGAGCCGATCGACTTTGCTGGCGGGTGCATCGGCCCAGGGGCTTCCCGCGGCCCAGCTTCTGTGTGGTAGACCGAGCGCACCGAGCGCCGCCCCCGCGCCAAGCGATCTCAGGAGGTCGCGCCGTCCCAGGGCATTCCATCCCGTCCGCCGCTGTGCCATGTCAGGTCCCCTTATCTTGAGTGCTTGATGGCGTCGAGTCCGTCGCTGTTCCCTTGCATCATATGTGCCACGATCAACCTGAAGTGAGGCGCTGCCAAATCCCTTCCACGCGTCGGCGGATCACCAGCGCCTCATCCCACCGGTCCGAGAGCTCGTAGCCGTCGGGTCCGGTGATCGCATATTCGGGAGGCCCAAGCTCGCAGAGGAAGCGGAGCGTGTCGTTGGGCTTCGCGCGAGCGAGCCAGAGCCTGATGCCTTCCTCCCACCAACCCGCGTAGAGGTCGAACCATTTCTGGTGCTGCGGAAAGGAGATCTGTACCTGGATCTGCTCGCGGCTGGAGACGCGGCCCTGGAAGGAGTCCGAGCGCTCGAGGATGCGGTGGATGAGGGCGTGGTTCTCGCGCGAGATCGGATACCAGAACTCGCGGTCGACCAGATAATGCGAGAGGTCCGCGCAGAGCCGCATCTCCGGCACCGCGTCGAGGAGCAGCAGCGTCGAGAAGAGATCGTTGGTGATGCAGTTGCGGTGCGTCTCGAACTGGATCTCGACGCCTTCCTCCTCAGCCATGGCGAGCCACTCGCGGATCACGGGGATCATGCCCTCGACGGAGAGCGGCATCACCTGGCCGATGATGTTGACGAAACAAGCGTTGAAGTCCTTCGCCATGCGCAGGACCGGGCGCAGCGCCTCGATGGTCTTCGGGAAGGCGTTGATCAGGCAGCCCAAGCCGTGCTTCTCGAAGAGCGGCTTGTTCTTGCGCGCCGCATCGACATCGGTGAAGGCGAGATCGATCGCCATGCCGTGATACCCGGCCTTCGCGACCAGCTCGAAGGCTTCCTCGGGCGTGCGCTCCTTTCCGTCGGGACGGCGCAGCTCCATGGCCCAGAGGGACTGGTAGACCTCCAGCTTAGGCATGCGCCGCGGGCGCGGCCGTGCGGGCGGGGACGGGGTCCGCGATCCAGGTCGCGTCGTCGGAATAATCGGCCTCGCTGTGGCAGCCGGAGAGCGCGCGGATCGCGGCCCACATGAAGCCGACGTAGGTCATGCTCGGCGGCGGGGTGCCGGTGCGAGCGGTGATCTCGCGGTGGAGCTCGGGTAGCTGATGGAACGGCACGGCGGGGTAGGTGTGGTGCGCCGTGTGGTACTGCATGTTCCAGCACACCCAGCGCATCAGCGCGTTGGTGCGCGTCGAGCGCGTGTTGATCCAGGTATCGTC
>DATEGF010000036.1:0-6005 GCA_035280245.1 Allostellaceae bacterium | reverse complement strand
CCCGGCGGACTATGGCGCTGCCGACCTCGCCGGCAAGGCCGCGAGCTTCGAGGTCAAGGTCAAGGAGGTGCGCGCGCTCCAACCGCAGCCGATCGACGACAGTCTTGCCGCTGCCGTGGGCTTGGAGAAGCTCGACGAGCTCCGCCAGTCGCTCTCCGAGCAGATCGAGCGGAACTACGACGACCTCGCCCGCCAGCGCTTGAAGCGCGTGCTGCTCGATCGCCTCGCCGAGAAGCACGAGTTCGCGGTGCCCCAGGGCATGGTCGACATCGAATTCACGGCGATCTGGCGCACCTATGAGCAAGAGCGGGTGCGGCAGAAGTCGGCGGGCGAGACTGAGCCCGAGGAGGCGCTCGACGAGGAGAAGCTCAAGGCCGAGTACCGCGGCATCGCCGAGCGGCGCGTGCGGCTGGGCCTGCTCCTTGCAGAGGTCGGGCGCAATCACAACATTAGCGTGACACCGGACGAGATCAATCGCGCGCTCACCGAGCGGGCGCGCCAGTTCCCGGGGCAGGAGCGCCGCGTCATCGAGTACTACCGCAATCACCCCGAGGCGATCGACCAGATCCGGGCGCCGATGTTCGAGGATAAGGTCATCGACTTCATCCTCGAGCGGGCCGATTTGACGGAGCGGCGCGTGCCGATCGCGGACCTGCTGAAGGACGACGAGGAGGAAGGCGAGGGCGAGGCGACGACGGAAGCCAAGGCCGAGACCGAGGCGAAAGCCGAGGCGGCGGAGGCCGAGCCCCCGGCGGCCGAGGAAGGGACCAAGAAGGCGCCCAAGAAACCGCGCGCCAAGAAGAAGAAAGAGTGATCGAGGATCGGGTCAACGCATGGGGAACGAGTAACACGATGCAGATACCCTTCGAGCCGCAAATGAACACGCTGGTCCCGATGGTGGTCGAGCAGACCAATCGCGGCGAGCGTATGTACGACATCTACTCGCTGCTGCTGAAGCAGCGGATCATTTTCCTGATCGGACCCGTGAACGACGCGGTCGCGAGCCTGGTCTGCGCCCAGTTGCTGTTTCTCGAATCCGAGAATCCGAATAAGGACATCAGCCTCTACATCAACTCGCCCGGTGGCGTCGTAAGCTCGGGCCTCGCGATTTACGACACCATCCAGTACGTGCGGCCCGACGTCTCCACCGTCTGCATCGGCCAGGCGGCGTCCATGGGCTCGCTGCTCTTGGCGGCGGGCGCCAAGGGCAAGCGCTACTCGCTACCCAACGCGCGCATCATGGTCCACCAGCCCTCGGGTGGCGCCCAGGGCCAGGCGACGGACATCGAGATCCAGGCGCGCGAGATCCTGCACCTCAGGGGCCGGCTCAACCAGATCTACGTGCATCACACCGGCCGGCCGCTCGACCAGATCGAGGCCGCGCTGGAGAGGGACAAGTTCCTGTCGCCCAAGGAGGCGCAGGAGTTCGGCCTGATCGACGATGTGGTGGTGAACCGACCGCCGCCCCGAGACGATCAGAAACCGGGGAACGGCGCCTAGCGTTCCACCGGCATACAACCCTTTTTTAACTAGTTATTGATTGCTGGGCCGTAGATATTGTTGAATTGCCTGATGGGCTCTGGAGTCGCCCGCGTTTGCGATGCGAGCGATGACGCCATAGTATCGGTGTTTCGGGCCTCAAGGACCGGGGGGCGCCCCGGGTAGCACGGAGTGGTCATGACCAAAGCCGGCGGCGGCGACTCGAAGAATACGCTCTACTGCTCGTTCTGCGGCAAGAGCCAGCACGAGGTTCGCAAGCTCATCGCCGGCCCGACCGTCTTCATCTGCGACGAGTGCGTCGAGCTCTGCATGGACATCATCCGTGAAGAGCACAAGACCACGCTGGTGAAGTCGCGCGACGGCGTGCCGTCGCCCAAGGACATCTGCAAGGTGCTCGACGACTACGTGATCGGGCAGGGGCATGCCAAGCGCGTGCTCTCGGTCGCCGTGCACAACCACTACAAGCGCCTCGCGCACGGCGCCAAGAACAACGACGTCGAGCTCGCGAAGTCGAACATTCTGCTGGTGGGCCCGACGGGCTCCGGCAAGACGCTCCTGGCGCAGACGCTCGCGCGCATCATCGACGTGCCCTTCACCATGGCGGACGCGACCACGCTCACCGAAGCGGGCTACGTGGGCGAGGACGTCGAGAACATCATCCTGAAGCTGCTGCAGTCCGCCGACTATAACGTCGAGCGCGCGCAGCGCGGCATTGTCTACATCGACGAGGTCGACAAGATCAGCCGCAAGTCGGACAACCCCTCGATCACCCGTGACGTCTCCGGCGAGGGCGTGCAGCAGGCGCTGCTCAAGATCATGGAGGGCACCATTGCCTCGGTGCCGCCCCAGGGCGGGCGCAAGCATCCGCAGCAGGAGTTCCTGCAAGTCGACACCACGAACATCCTCTTCATCTGCGGCGGCGCGTTCGCGGGCCTGGAGAAGATCATCTCGCAGCGCCGGCAGGGCAGCTCGATCGGCTTCGGCGCCGAGGTGCGCGGACCCGAGGAGCGCAAGACCGGCGAGATCTTGAAGGAACTCGAGCCCGAAGATCTGCTTAAGTTCGGATTGATCCCGGAGTTCGTCGGCCGGCTCCCGGTCGTGGCGACCCTCGACGACCTCGACGAGGATGCGCTGGTCGACATCCTCACCAAGCCGAAAAACGCCCTCGTTAAGCAATACCAGCGGTTGTTCGAGATGGAGGACGTGCGCCTCGAGTTCAACGACGAGGCCATGCGTACCATCGCCAAGAAGGCCATCAACCGGAAGACGGGCGCCCGCGGGCTGCGCTCCATCATGGAGGCGATCCTGCTCGACCCCATGTTCGAGCTGCCGGGACTCGACGGAGTCTCCGGGATCGTCATCAACAAAGAGGTGGCGGAAGGCCGCGCGCAGCCCCTCTACATCTACTCCGATCGCCGCGGCGACGTCGGCACACCCGCCTGATTCAGCGGAAATATGACGCGGGCACCGACGGTTAGCCGGTACCAGCCCTTGACTGGGCCCGTCCAGGGGCCACCTTAGAGAGTGCTGCGCCGCGGGGCGGCGGCGCAGCTTTACTTTGCCCGGAGCCTTCCTCGGCTCCGGGGCAGCATGAGAAAGAGGGTCTATGTTCGAGCTTTCCCGCGGTGCGCTCTATCCAGTCTTGCCGCTGCGCGACATCGTCGTCTTCCCGCACATGATCGTGCCGCTGTTCGTCGGGCGCGAGAAGTCGGTGAAGGCGCTCGAGGACGTGATGAAGGAGGATAAGCAGATCCTCCTGGTGACACAGAAGAATGCCGCGCAGGACGATCCCACCTCCGCCGACATCTACTCCGTCGGCACCGTGGGGACGGTGCTGCAGCTGCTGAAGCTGCCGGACAGCACGGTCAAGGTGCTGGTCGAGGGCGGTCAGCGCGCGCGCATCTTACGCTTCGCGGAGAACGAGCAGTTCTTCCAGGCCTACGGCGAGGCGATCGTCGAGAAGCCCGGTGACCAGCAGGAGCTCGAGGCGCTCGCACGTACGGCGGTCTCGCAGTTCGAGCAATACATCAAGCTGAATAAGAAGATCCCGCCGGAAGTGCTGGTCTCGATCAATCAGATCGACGACCCCTCGAAGCTCGCCGACACGATCGCCTCGCACCTTGCACTCAAGATCCCGGAAAAGCAGGAGCTCCTGGAGACCGAGACGGTCTCGGAGCGGCTCGAGAAGGTCTTCGGCTACATGGAGGCCGAGATCGGCGTACTCCAGGTCGAGAAGCGCATCCGCTCGCGCGTCAAGCGCCAGATGGAGAAGACGCAGCGCGAGTACTATTTGAACGAGCAGCTGAAGGCGATCCAGAAGGAGCTCGGCGAGGGCGAGGAAGGCCGCGACGAGCTTGCCGAGATCGAGGAGCGCATCAACAAGACCAAGCTCTCGAAGGAAGGCCGCGACAAGGCGCTGGCGGAGCTGAAGAAGCTCCGCACCATGAGCCCGATGTCGGCCGAGGCGACGGTGGTGCGCAACTACCTCGACTGGGTCCTCTCGATTCCGTGGCACGTGCGCACCAAGGTGAAGCGCGACATCAAGGCCGCCGAGAAGGTGCTGAACCAGGACCACTTCGGGCTGGAGAAGGTGAAGGAGCGCATCCTCGAGTACCTCGCGGTGCAGCAGCGCATGCGCAAGGTGAAGGGACCGATCCTCTGCCTGGTCGGCCCACCCGGCGTCGGCAAGACCTCGCTGGGTAAGTCGGTGGCGCGCGCCACCGGCCGCAACTTCGTGCGCATGTCGCTGGGCGGCGTGCGCGACGAGGCGGAGATCCGCGGCCACCGGCGCACCTACATCGGCTCGATGCCCGGCAAGGTCATCCAGGGCATGAAGAAGGCGAAGTCGTCGAACCCGCTCTTCCTGCTCGACGAGGTCGACAAGCTCGGCGCCGATTGGCGCGGCGATCCGTCCTCGGCGCTCCTCGAGGTGCTGGATCCCGAGCAGAACTCGACCTTCAACGACCATTACCTCGAGGTCGACTACGATCTCTCGGACGTGATGTTCGTGACCACCGCGAACACGCTCCGCATGCCGCAGCCGCTTCTCGACCGCATGGAATTGATCCGGCTCCCCGGCTACACCGAGGACGAGAAGGTCGAGATCGCGCGGCGCCACCTGATCCCGAAGCAGGTGAAGCAGCACGGCCTCAAGAAGGGCGAATGGTCGATCACCGAGGACGCGCTCCGCGATCTCATCCGCTACTACACGCGCGAGGCTGGCGTTAGGAACCTCGAGCGCGAGATCGCGAACCTCACGCGCAAGGCGATCAAAGAGATCGCCATGAAGAAGCGCAAGCACCTCACAATCTCGCCCAAGAACCTCGAGAAGTTCGCGGGTGTGCGGCGCTTCCGCTTCGGCGAGGTGGAGGAGACCGATCTCGTCGGCGTCACCACCGGTTTGGCCTGGACCGAGGTCGGCGGCGAACTGCTGTCGGTCGAGGCGGTGACCGTGCCCGGCAAGGGCAAGGTGACGGCGACCGGCAAGCTCGGCGACGTCATGCGGGAGTCCGTGCAGGCGGCCGAGAGCTACGTCAAGTCACGGAGCGCCGTGTTCGGCATCAAGCCTACGCTCTTCGACCGCAAGGACATCCACGTGCACGTGCCTGAGGGGGCCACGCCCAAAGACGGGCCTTCGGCGGGTGTTGCCATGGTGACCTCGATCGTCTCGGTGCTGACGGGCATAGCGGTGCGCAAGGACATCGCCATGACCGGTGAGATCACGCTCAGGGGCCGCGTGCTGCCGATCGGCGGTCTCAAGGAGAAGCTGCTGGCGGCGCTCCGCGGCGGGCTCTCCACCGTGCTGATCCCCAAGGAGAACGAGAAGGACCTTGCGGAGATCCCCGACAACGTGAAGAGCGGACTCGCCATCGTGCCGGTATCCACCGTGGACGATCTGCTGAAGCACGCGCTTGTGAAGCCGCTCGCGCCGATCGAGTGGAGCGAGGATGCGCCTGCGCCACCACCCGCGGTTCTTCCACCGGCGGCGGAAGGTGAGCGTCCGGGCATAACGCACTGAGCGCGCTCTCAATCACTTAAGGCGATTGTTACAAGGCCGTCGCGGAAGCGACGGCCTCTTTCTTTGTGCCACGCGCGCAACAGTGCGCGAAAACCTGGGGATTTCTGCGGTAGCGCAATTGACGCCCGCGAGATCGGCGATCTAAACTTTTGAGTGCTGCGCCGTTTCTACGGAAGCATTCCGACAATTAAATTCCAAGCAAGCCATCGCGCACTGAACAAGAGGGGGGCCAGCTCGTGAACAAGAACGAACTCGTCGACGCCGTCGCCGCCGCCACCGAGCTCACCAAGGCGGATGCCGCGAAGGCCGTCGACGCTGTGTTTGATTCGATCACCAAGTCACTAAAGAAGGGACAAGAGGTTCGCCTCGTCGGCTTCGGCACGTTCAACGTCCGCAAGCGCGCGGCCTCGCAGGGTCGCAATCCGCGCACGGGCGAGCCGCTCAAGATTCCCGCCTCGAAGCAACCGAAGTTCAAGGCGGGGAAGGG
>DATEGF010000035.1:0-5413 GCA_035280245.1 Allostellaceae bacterium | reverse complement strand
TGCCTTCATTGCGTATCACGCCGGGCGCGATGTCACCGAGATCTTCCGCAAGCGCCTCGACCACGCATTCACCGAATTCGGATTGAGTGCGGCGGACTATTGCGTCTTTCTCCCGAGGCTCGACCAGGGCCGATTCATTGCCGCCATCGGCCAATGCGATGTGATGCTGGATAGCATCGGCTGGTCGGGCAACAACTCGACCTCCGAAGGTCTCGAGCATGGGATTCCCATTGTCGCGCTGAAGGGCCGGTTCATGCGCGGTCGCCATTCCGCGGCGATCCTCGAGCGAATGGGGATCACCGATACGATCGCAGAGTCCCTTGACGACTATGTCTCGATCGCGCAGAGGCTCGGCGGGGATCCCGCATGGCGCAACGACGTCAAGCGGCGCATGACGCAGCAAAAGCATCGCGTCTACCGCGACCACGAGTGTATCGCCGCTCTGGAGACATTTCTCGAGCGAGCCGCGCGCGGCCTGAGCTAGCCCGCGGCGGTGCGAGGTCCGACAGAGATGCAGGGCGCCACTCCGAACGTGCTGCTCATGCTGCAGCGAGCATTCGCTGCGCATCAAGCGGGGGATGCGGCTGATGCGGAGCGGCTCTACCGAGATGTGATACGAGCAGCGCCGGAGCAGTTCGACGCGCTTCACCTGCTTGGCGTGCTGAAAGCCTCAGGGGGGCACTATGAGGAAGCCGACGGCCTCATCAATAAAGCGCTGCGGATCAATCCCGGCTCGGCGGAAGCTCTCAACAATCGCGCGAATGTTCTGTGGAGCCTAGACCGTCTCGAGGAAGCGCTCACCAGCTGTGAGAAGGCGTTGGCGATCAAGCCTGACTATGCCGAGGCCCTCAACAATCGCGGCAATATCCTGAACGACTTGGGGCGCTTCGAGGCCGCGCTCGCGAGCTATGACAGGGCATTGGCACTGCGGCCGGACTACGCCAATGCCCTCGCGAACCGCGCCGATGTGCTGAGAGATCTTCAGCGCCCAGAGGAGGCATTAGCCGGTTATGACCGAGCGCTGGCGATCAGGCCGACCCTTGCCAAAGCTCTCGTCAATCGCGCCATCGTGCTTCAGGATCTGAGGAGGTACGACGCGGCGCTCGCGAGCTACGAGCAGGCGGTGAAGATCGACCCTGGCGATGCCAAAGCGTACCACCACCTCGGCACCGCCCTTCATCAGCTGCGTCGCTTCGAGCCTGCCGCAAGGGCGTATCGCCGCGCATTCGAGCTCGATCCGCTTCGGGGTACCGCTCGCTCGCTTTACGTGCTGGCGAAGCGGCAGATCTGCGACTGGGCCACGGCCGCGGAGGACGAAGCCGGACTGGCCGCGGCGGTTGGATCGGGCGCAGTTTCGGTTCTGCCATTGGTCGTCATTTCAACGATCGATGACCCTGCGATCCAGCTCGAGGCGGCCCGGCGCTACGTCGCAGACAACAGATTCGATCGGCAGAGCCCGCTTCCTTCACCGTCGCGCATGGCACGTGACAAGATCCGCATTGCTTACGTGTCGGCCGATTTTCGCGATCACACGATGTCGGTCTCTCTGGCGCAGCTATTCGAGCTGCACGATCGAGGCCGCTATGAGACCTATGGGATTTCCCTCGGGCCCGACGACGGCAGCGACCTGCGCAAGCGCGTCATGGGCTCGCTCGACCATTTCCTCGACGTCCGCGCAATATCCGATCTGGAGGCCGCTCGCCAGATTCAGGCGCTGGGGATCGATATTGCGGTCGATCTCGCCGGCTTCACCGAAGGCTGTCGCCCCGGAATCCTGGCGCATCGGCCCGCGCCCATCCAGGTCAACTATCTCGGCTACGTCGGAACCATGGGGGCGGACTTCATCGACTACATCTTCGTCGATCCCGTGCTGGTTCCGCCGGACCAGCGGGCATTCTTCGCGGAGAAACTGGTCCATCTTCCCGAATGCTACCTGCCGAGCGACACGACGCGGGCAATCGCGGAGCCCGGAGAGCCGCGCTCGGCCTACGGGTTGCCGGACCGCGGTTTCGTTTTCGCTTGCTTCAACAATAGCTACAAGATCACGTCGCCGGTATTCGCTCTCTGGATGCGTTTGCTACAGGCCGTGGAGAGCGCGGTCCTCTGGGTGCGATCGGACAACGAGCTGGTCATGAAGAACCTGCGCAGCGAGGCCGAGGCGCGGGGTGTCGCGCCCGACCGGGTCATTCAGGCCGGGCGCTGTCCGCTCCCCGAGCACCTCGCGCGCTTCCGGCTCGCGGATCTGTTCCTGGACACGCTGCCCTACACCGCGCACTCCACTGCGGTTGACGCTTTGTGGGGCGGCCTGCCGGTGCTGACCTGCGCCGGACGGAGCTACGCGGCGCGCTCGGCCGCAAGCTTGCTGACTGCGATCGGGCTTCCCGAGCTGGTGACCTCATCGCTCGACGAGTACGAGGCGCTGGCGCTGAAGCTGGCCCGCGATCCCGGCGTCCTGGCGGGGCTACGCGAGCGGCTGGCGCGTAATCGGGCAACAATGCCGCTCTTCGATACGCCCCGGCTCTGCCGCCACATCGAGAGCGCTTACGAAGAGATGCACGCCCGCTGGATGCGCGGCGAGCCGGCTCGGCCCTTCTCAGTCCCTGCGCTCCCGACCTGATCGCCATCGGTCGAGACCCGATCGCCTCGGGCTCAGCGGTGGGCTCGGCGATACCACTCCAGAATCTGCTCGCCGGTCCAGAACACCACGCCCGGATGCCGGCTCGCGTAGTCGAGGAAGGCCTCGAGATGGCCGATCCGGTGCGGCACACCGCTGATGTAGGGGTGGATCGCGAAGGAGAGAATCTTCGCGCGCGTGGCGCTCTCGGCATAGAGCCGATCGAATTGCGCCTTAGAGCGGACGAAGAACTCCTCGGCGGTGTGGTGCTGCACGATCATCATCGGGATGTCGTTGAGCTCGACGGTGTAGGGCAGCGTCACCAGTGGCCCATGCTTGGTTCGGATCTCCGCGGGCTCGTCGTCCCAGACCCAGTCGCCGACGTATTTGACGCCGGCCTCGGCGAGGAGATCGGGCGTCTCGTAGGTCTCGGTGAGGCCAGGTCCGAGCCAGCCCACCGGCCGCTTCCCCGTGAACTTCTCCAGCGTGTCGAGCGAGTTGTGAATGAGCGCGCGCTGGTCGTCCACGGCGTGGATCGGCATCTGCACGTAGCTGTGCCCCATGAATTCCCAGCGGCGCTCGCGCGCGGCTTCTGATACGCGCGGATAGCTCTGGGTCACCTTCGCGTTGATCGAGAGCGTCGGCACGATGCCGAGGCGATCGAAGGCCGCGATGAAGCGCCACACGCCGACGCGCATGCCGTACTCGTGCCAGCTCCAGTTCGGCAGGTCCGGAACCAGCGAGACGCCGGTCGGAGCCGGCAGCACCTGGCGCGCCATCGGCCGCTCGATCTCCCAGACCTCGAGGTTCACGATCGGCCAGACCACCAACCGCGCGCCGTCGGGCAATGTGAGCGGCGGCCGGTCGACGATGGCAGAATAGGAGGCTCGCTCGCCGGGTTTCATGGACGGCGCTCCCTCAGCGTGCTCGCGAGCCGCTTCCGGTCGGGCTTGCCGAAGCTGGTGCGCGGCAGTTCGGAGACGAAGACGATCTCCGCCGGCAGCTTGTAGGCGGTAAGGCGTCGGCGGCAATGGGCGATCAGCTCGTCGGTGGTGACGGCGGCGCGGGTGACGACGACGGCGACGACCTCCTCGCCGAGTTGCGGCGAAGGGCGGCCGACCACGGCGGCGTCGGCGACGGCGGCATGCTCGGCGAGCACGGCCTCGACCTCGTCGGGATAAACATTGCTGCCGCCGCGCAGGATCATGTCGCTGGCGCGGCCTTTGAGATGCAGGAAGCCCGCCTCGTCGAGTGCCGCGATGTCGCCGGTATAGTACCAGCCGTCGCGGACGGATTCGCCGGCACCGGCGCTGCCGGATTCGAGCCGCGAGGCGGCGCCGGGACCGCGCACACGCAGGCGGCCGGCGCCGCCGCGCGACAACGGGCGATCGCTCTCGTCGACAACCTCGACCTGCCAGACTGAATGCGGCCGGCCTGCGGTCTCGGCATGCTCGGCGATGTCGCGTGGCTCCAGCACCGTGATGGGGCCGGTGCCGACGGTGCCGTAGATCTCGTGGAAACGCGGCGTGAGCTGCCGGAGCGCCGCGCGCTTCTCCTCGGGATGGGTCGGTGCGCCCGCGCAGATCAGCGCCTGCAAGCCCGGCAAGAGCGGTCCCGACGTCGGCGGCAGCGCAAGGAGGCCACGCAGAATCGTGGGTACGACGAACCCCACGGTGGCGCGCGCGCGGTTCACGACCTCGACGTATTCCTCGACCGAGAACAACGGCGGGTGCAGCACCACCGTGTGTCCACGGATCAGATGCGTGAGGCAGTAGCCCCGGCCGGCGCTGAAGGCGAGCGGGGAGGCGGAGAGATAGCGATGCGGCCCCGGCGCGAGGATGGCGTCGAAGGGCAGGGTCCGCGCATGCATCTGTCGATGCGTCACCAGCATGCCCTTGACCGCGCCAGTGGTGCCCGAGGTGAGCCCGATCATCATCGGCGCGTCGGCCTCAGACGGGAACACCTGGCTTGGGTTCTGACGGTCAGCCTCATCGTACCAGCGCGCGTCGATCACGACGGTCTGCAGATCGCCGACCTTCGGTGCACCTGCTTCGACGAGCGCCAGCTTCGCACTGACACCCGCCGCGATCCGCGACCGTTCCGTCGGCGGTGCGCGCCAATCGATCGGCACGGAGACGGCACCGAGCCGGGCCGCCGAGAGGAACGCGACCACGTGATCGGCGTTGTCGCCGAGGCAAAGGGCGACGGCGTCGCCCGCTCGGATGCCGAGGGCGCGGAGATAGGCGGCCCCTTGGCGGATCAGCCGATCGAGCTCGCGATAGCTGAGGTGGCGGTCGCTATCGACGAGCGCCGGCGCGTCGGGTTGAGTTTGGGCGTGACCGGCGATCGCGTCGGCGAGATTCACGAAACCAGGCTGCTCCGGAGTCGTTTGCGGTCGACCTTGCCGAAGCTCGTGTGCGGCAGGTCCGGCACCAGGATAATCTCGCACGGCACCTTGAAGGCTGTGAGGCGTTTGCGGCAATGGTCGATCAGCGCCTCGGCGTTGACGTCGTCCCGTAGGACCGCGAAGGCGACCACCTCCTCGCCGAGCTCGCGCGAGGGCCGGCCGACCACGGCGGCTTCGGCGACGGAGGGATGCTCGGCCAAGACCGCCTCGATCTCGTCGGGATGCACATTGCTGCCGCCGCGCAGGATCATGTCCGTCGCTCGGCCGCGGAGATAGAGAAACCCGTCGGCACCGAGCGCCGCGAGGTCGCCGGTATAGTACCAGCCGTCTCGGAACCCCTCGCTGTTCCCGGTGGCGGCACCCACCAGGCCCGACGCGAGCGCGGGCCCTCG
>DATEGF010000034.1:0-18793 GCA_035280245.1 Allostellaceae bacterium | reverse complement strand
TTTCGGGTCGGATGCGGGCGCCACCATGGCGTCCGGGGCGCCGCGCCTCAAGTGTTTTGTGACAGAAGGGCGGCGGCCGCCGAGAAGCCCGAGCGGATCGCACCCTCTATGGTGGCGGGCAGGTCCGTATCGGTCCAGTCGCCGGCAAGCACGAGATTCTCATGGGCCGTGCGCGCTTTGGGTCGGCGCGCGACCTGGGCCGGCGTGGCCGCGAAGGTTGCTCGGCGCTCCTTGACGATCTGCCACGGCGGCATCGGCTCCGCGGGAACACCGTAGGCACGCACGACGTCGCGCCAGAGGAGCCGTGCCAGCTCCTCGGCGCCCGTGTCCATGAGCCGATCCGCCGCGCTCACCGTCACCGACAGCACCTCGCGCTTGCGGAACACCCACTCCGCCGTTCCGCCCACGAGACCCACGAAGAGCGGCGCATCCGAGGGTGCCGCGATCCGATAGTGCGCATTCAAGATGGCCCGGAACTCGTCGGGTACGGTCAGGTCCGGGAGCAATCGCGCCGCCACCGGCGCCGTCACCGCCAGCACGACCGCATCGCCCGGCGCCAGCTCGACGCG
Organism: Allostellaceae bacterium; assembly: GCA_035280245.1. GTDB lineage: Bacteria > Pseudomonadota > Alphaproteobacteria > ATCC43930 > CGMCC-115725 > DASZHJ01. Next base: position 18,224 of record DATEGF010000034.1, on the reverse strand, counting down.
GCCGTCGTCGAAATCGAGTGCGGCAATACGCGATCCCGCCTTCTCGAGGGCGCGGAGCCGCGAGCCGAAGCGGACCGTGGCGCCGAGCGATGCCAGTCGCGCAAGCGCGGGATCGATCAAGGTCTCCGAGAGACCCTCGCGCGGCACCAGCGGCCTGCACGCGGCACCACCGCGGCCGAAGCTCTCATCGATCACGCGGCTCAAAAGCAGAGCCGCCCCGGACTCTACCTCGGTATTGAGCGCTGCAACGGCCAGCGGCTGCCAGAGCCGGCGGAACAGCGTGTCGCCGGGCAGCGCGGCCGCGACCGTGGCGCCGGCTCGAACGCTCTTGAGGCGGATTGCCTTCAGATAGTCGCGCATGACCGTACCGGGCACGCGGCGGCTTGGGCTCGCGATCCACCAGGGGATACGGCCGCTGTTCGGTCGCAAGACCCAGCGCTCGCCGGTACCCAGGTCGAGAAAGGGGAACGCGGGCTCCGCCGGCCCGATCAGCGTGTCCCGCGCCCCGATGGCGTCGAGATACGCCATTGCGGCGGTGTTGCCGGCGATCAGGAGATGATTGCCGTTGTCGATGCGGCAACCGAGCGTGGCATCGAGGTAGGAGCGGGAACGGCCGCCGGCGTGCCCGCTCGCCTCGTGCACCACGACCGCGCGGCCCGCCTCGGCGAGGCGCAGCGCGGCAGCGAGCCCTGCGAGCCCGGCGCCCACGACACGGACCGCGCTCACAGCACGCCGTAGCGAAACGCGAACCAGAGCTTGAGCGCCTTGGGGACCTTGACCTCGCGCTCGATATCGCGCCAACCGCGTCGGCGCAGGCGCCCGAGGATCGCGTGATAGACCGCGGCCATCGCCGCCGCCGGCCGCATCGGCCGGCGCGGACAATCGCACATCGCCGCGCGTGCCTCGACAAAGCGCCCCTCGGCGATCGCGGCCAAAGCCTCGCAGACGCGCGGCAGCGCCGGATGCCTCAGCACCGTCGCGGGATCGGTCGCCGTGATGCCCTCGCGCTCCAAAAGCTCGCGCGGGAGATAGAGCCGCCCACGGGCGCCATCCTCGGCGAGATCGCGGAGGATATTCGTGAGCTGCAGCGCACGGCCGAGGGCGTGCGCCACGCGATCGGCCGCGGCTGTGGGCACGCCGAAGGCGCGCACAGAGAGCCGCCCGACCGCGCTCGCGACCCGGTCGCAGTAGAGGTCGAGCTCGGCGAGGCTGGGCGCGCGGATCTCGGCGGCATCCATCTCCATGCCGTCGATCACGGCGAGAAAATCCGTGCGTCGGAGATCGAAGGCGCGCATGGGCCCGAGCAGCGCACGGCCGGTCATGGTGCCGGGTCGGCCCGCGAAGAGCGCGTCGATCTCGCGCCGCCACGCGTCGAGATCGACGCGCTTGACCTCAGGCGCCGCATCGCCGTCGGCGATGTCGTCGACCTCGCGGCAGAAGGCATAGATCGCGAACATGGCGTCGCGTCGCGCCTCCGGCAGCACGCGCATCGCCCAATAGAACGAGGTGCCCGCGGCCTCGACGCGCGCCCGGACGGCGGCACGCGCATCCGCTTCCGTCTCGACGGCACGGAGAGGCGCTGCGGCAATGCTCACGGGAGCCGTCTCGACAGGCGCCCGCGCCAGAGTCCGACCAGAACCGAGGCGCCGAAATCGTAAGGCGTGAGCTTGACGCGGCCGGCCACGGGGTCGCCGCGACGCAGCCGGGCCGTCAAGCGCTCGGCCAGGTTCACGATGACCGCGGTCTCCCGACGCAAGCCCGCGCTCACCACGCGCGGCGGCAGGCCATGGGCCTCGCGAACGAGGTCGGCGGTGCGCTCGAGCAGATGATCGATGGTCGCGCGCAAGCCCGGCGACGCCGCGGGCAAATCGAGGTCCTCGATGCGCGAGCCGAAGCGCTCGAGCAGGTCCGTCGGGAGATAGACGCGGCCGAGGTCGCGATGGTCGGCGACGCAGTCTTGCAGATGGTTCAGCACCTGAAGTGCCGAGCAGAGCGCGTCGTTCGAGGGCCACGTGTCCCGGCTCTCGCCGTGGAGATCGAGCACCTGCCGCCCGACCGGCGAGGCCGAGTAGCGGCAATAGCCCATGAGGGCGTCCCAGTCCTTATACCGGAGCTTGGTGGCGTCGAGGCGGAAGGCCCGGAGGACGTCGTGGCAGTGCTGCGCGGTGACACCGGTCTCGATCAGGCTGTCGCGCATCGTGCGCGCCGCCGGCGCCTCGTCGCCGCGCGAGCCCTCGAGCACCTCGCCCATGCGGTCGAGCCGTCGCACCTTCTCATCGGCGGAGAGCGCAGAATTGTCGGCGACATCGTCGGCCTCGCGCGCGAAGCGATAGAACGCGTGCACGTGCGGGCGCAGCTCCGCGCGAATGAGCCAGGAGCCCACCGGGAAGTTCTCGTCGCGCGCCACCTTGCCCGAGGGCGTCTCGAGGGTCGACGACATCAGGCGCGGCTCGGCTGCTGTATGCGCCCCTTCCATTCGCTCCCCTTGCCGATCCAGTGCCGCCGCGCGGAATCGATGGTCGCGGCCATGTAGACCACGGCGATCACCGGCAGCAAAGGCGCCCACACGGGCGAGCGCTCGTAGAGCCGCAAGGTCGGCAGGAACGCCAGCACCATGGCGGCCCAAGCGACCACGCCCAGCGTGGCACTCTCGGTGCCGGAGAGGCTGATCGCCACCGGTGCCACGAACGCCAGCGCCAAGCCCAGCACAGTCGCCAGGAGGACCAGCGGTGAGTAGCCGAGTTGCGCGTAAGCGGTGCGCGCCACCATGCGCCAAATATCGCCGAGCGCGGGATAAGGGCGCAAGCTCCGGGTCTCGCCGCTGAGTCCGAGCCAGATCGGCCCGCCCTCCTTCGCGGCGCGGCCGAGGGCGCAGTCGTCGATGATCTCGCCACGGAGCGCCTCGATGCCGCCGATCCGGCGCAGCACCTCGCGGCGCACGAGGACACACCCACCGGCGGCGCCCGCCGTGCGCTTCGCGGGATCGCGGATCCACGAGAAGGGATAGAGCATCTCGAAGAAGAACACGAAGGCCGGGATCATGAACCGCTCGGCCAAGGTCTCGGCGCGGAGCTTCACCATCAGCGAGGCGAGATCCACGCCACTCTCGATCCGCGCCGCGAGCTCGCGCAGGTTCGTCACGTGATGCACGATGTCGGCATCAGTGAGGAGGATGAGCTCGGGGTGAGTGGAATTGGCAGCAGCACTGCGCTCAATCGCGTCGATACCCTCACTGAGCGCCCACATCTTGCCGGTCCAGCCCGCCGGCAAGCTCCGGGCTTGCAAGATGCGCAGGCGCTCGCCGGCGCCGATCGCCTCGGCAGCCTCGCGTGCGCGCTCTGCCGTGCCGTCGCTGCTGTGATCGTCGACCAGCACGACCGAGAATTCGCCGGGGTAGTCCTGACTCAGCAGCGAGCGCAAAGCTTCCCCGATGAACGTGGCCTCATTCCGCGCGGGCACCACGGCAATGACGTTGGGCCAGCGGGTGGGCGCGGGTGCGGCCGGGAGCACGCCTTCGCGCCAGAAGCCGCCTCGGCCGAACATGAGATAGAGCCAGATGCCGAAGCTCGCGGCGGCGATCGCGTCCCAGGGGCTCACCGCACCATCCCCGCCGACCGGAACCACGCGATCGCATCGGCGAGCGCCTCGTTCGCGGGCCGGGCGCGAAAGCCGAGCTCCCGTTCCGCCTTCGCGGCGGAAAAGTACATCTTCTTGCGCGCCATGCGCAGGCTGTCGAACGTCACCAGCGGCTCCCTTCCCGTGAGACGCCCCCACGCCTCCGCAACGCAGGCGACCGGCCAGACCACCGGCAATGGCAGCCGCACTTTCGGTGGCGCGCGGCCGACGACCACCGCGATGCGTCTCAAAATCTCCGCAAGAGATAGGTTCTCGCCGCCGAGGATGTAACGTTCGCCCACGCGCCCCTGCTCTCCCGCCAGCAAATGGCCGCGCGCGACATCGTCCACATGGACCAGATTGAGTCCGGTATCGACGAAGGCAGGCATCCGGCCCGAGGCCGCCTCGACGATCATGCGGCCTGTCGGCGTGGGCTTGATATCGCGCGGCCCGATCGGCGTCGAGGGATTGACGATCACGGCGGGTAACATCCTCGTCACGATCAGTTGCTGCACTTCCGCCTCGGCTAAGAACTTCGAGCGCTTGTAGGGACCGACCATGTCGGCGACGGTGCTCGGCGAGGTCTCATCGGAGGGCGTCCCGTCCGCGTGCAGGCCGAGCACCGCGACACTCGACGTGTAGACCACGCGCTCGACGCCCGCAGCGAGCGCGGCGGTCATGAGCGCGCGCGTGCCGTCCACATTCGCGCGGTACATTGCCTGGGGATCGGGCACCCAGAGCCGGTAGTCCGCGGCCACGTGATAGAGCGCGCCGCACCCCGCGACGGCCCTTGCGAGACTTGAGGTGTCCTCGAGCGAGCCCTCGGCGATCTCGAGATTGAGGCCCGCGAGATTGCGGCGGTCACTGTTGGGACGGGAGAGCGCGCGGACCCGGCGCCCTGCCGCGATCAGCGCGCGCGCCACCGCGGTGCCGACGAATCCCGTGGCCCCCGTCACCAGTACGGGCTTGCCGGAAATGGGAGCCATGGAAGGTTGAGCGGCGGACCGCCCTCAGGTCGCCGCGGCGAGCGCGGGCTGTACCCGCTGGACGAAGCCTCGCGCGACCTCGCGCGCCTCGAGATCGGTCGCGACCACGTCGTCGAGGCTGGCGACCGGGCGTGCCGGCAGTGCCTCGAGTGTCCGCCCGACGGCGCGGGCGATGTCGAGGAAACCGATGCGGCGATCGAGGAACGCCGCGACCGCGACCTCGTTGGCGGCATTGAGCACGGTGGGCGCGGTGCCGCCATCGGCGAGCGCCTCGCGGGCGAGCCGAAGCGCGGGGAAGCGCTGGGGATCGGGCGGCTCGAAGGTGAGCTTCGCGAGCTTCGCGAAATCGAGGCGCGGGCTCGGCGCGCCGATGCGGTCGGGCCAGCCGAGCGTGCTCGCGATCGGCGTCCGCATGTCGGGCGACCCCAGCTGCGCCAGCACGGAGCCGTCGCTGTAGCAGACCATGCCGTGCACCACCGATTGCGGATGCACAACCACATCGATGCGCTCGCTCGGGAGATCGAAGAGGTAATGCGCCTCGATCACCTCGAGGCCCTTGTTCATCATGGTCGCGGAATCGACGGATATCTTGGCGCCCATGCGCCAGTTCGGATGCGCCACCGCCTGCTCCGGTGTCATCCGCTCCATCTCCGCCATCGTGCGCTCGCGGAAGGGCCCGCCGCTCGCGGTCAGGATGATGCGCTCGATGGCACTGCGGCGGTCCTGATCGAACACCTGGAAGATCGCGTTGTGCTCGCTGTCAGCCGGCAGCAGCCGCGCACCGTAGCGCTTCACCTCCGCCTTCACCATGGCGCCGGCACAAACCAGCGTCTCTTTATTGGCGAGCGCCACCATCGCTCCACGACGGACCGCGGCCAGGGTCGAGGCGAGTCCCGCCGCGCCCACGATCGCAGCCATTACCCAATCGGCCGGCCGCGTTGCCGCCTCGACCAGTGCCGGAGCACCGGCGGCGGCCTCGACCGCGCTGCCCGAGAGCGCGTCCTTCAGCGCGCGGTAGTGGTTATGATCGGCTACCACTGCGAGCTTGGCGCGCAGCCGCTTTGCCTGCTCGGCCAGCAAGTCGACATTATGGTTCGCGGTCAGCGCCTCGACGGCGTAGCGCTCGGGCTCCGCCTCGACCAGCGAGACCGTGTTGCGGCCGACCGAGCCGGTCGAGCCGAGGATGCTGACCCGGCGTATCGATACATTTGGAGAGGCCATGGCTAGTGATAGACCGCCGGGTCAGCCCGCGCCAGGGGCGAAAAGGCTCAGGGATCGGAACAGGGCGGGCCGTCGAGGTCGCGCGGGGGTTGCTGGAGTGCCTTGACCCGTGTGGCCAGGCGCTCCATGCCGTGATCCCTGATGCCAAGTTCCCGGAGGTGTTCGACCGTAGAGAAAAGATAGCTGTGACAAGGTCCTAGAGCGCCTTCTGCACGTGCGATCACAGCTGCCACCTCAGCGTCCGGCAGGCGGCCAGCGTAGCGGTGGTGCTTGGCGTTCATGACGAAGGCGATGGCGGCGACCGGCCCAGCCGGCGTCACAGCTTTGACCCAGCGGGCCCGATAGGCGTCCGTGACCATCTCGCGCCGCCAGAGGAGCTTGAGCTCGTGGTCCTTCTGCGAGTCGTCGATGCGATAGACGACACCACGGCATGAGCCCCCTGGCTCCAGCGCCAGCATGAGGCCGGGACAATCAGGCGTGCCTCGGCCCAAGTGGGTCCAGAGGCAGAAGCGCCGGTGATAGCCGCGAAGGTCCGCGCACTGTCGCTCGGCCCAGTGAAACGTCGGGTTCCAGATCAGCGAGCCGTAGGCGAAGACCCAGACGTCGCCCGCCGGCCCCGGCCGCGTCTTGAGCATCGCCGCGATCGAGGCCGCGTGCTCCTCGTCGGTCCTGACCTGCATCGTGGGATCGGCCTTGGCGAACCAGCGCCGCACCGAGCCATCCATGATGCTCTCGCGGGTGAGCTCGATTTTGCCTTTGTGCGTGGTCACGCGTCGCCCGTGTCAGCGTCGAGGCGCGCCTGGACTTTGCCCAGCAGCGCACGGAGCTCTGCCGCCTCGGTGGTCGTGATCCCGCGGAGCGCCACCTCGTTGACCTCCGCGGCGAGCGGCAGGAGCTCGCGCCGGAGCGCGCGGCCGCGCTCGGTCAGGAACACGTTGACGATCCGGCGGTCGGCCCGATTGCGGATCCGGCGGACGTATCCCTTGCGCTCCATGTTGGTGAGCGCGCTCGCGGTGGTCGGCTCCATCATGCCGACGCGCTGGCTGAGCTCTCGCTGGCTGATGCCGTCCTCCTGCCAGAGCGCGCGCAGGAAGAACCACATGCCGATGCTGACGCCGTGGGGCGCGATGCGCGCCTGCAGCGCGCGGGTGAGGGCACGATGGGTCTGGCGCACGAGGTATCCGACGCTGCGGCTGGGCGGCAGGATATCGTCCTCGGGCGTTTCCGCCGAAGGTGTTGCCGCCTCTCGTTTGCGCGCGATTGCCGCCATGCCGCTCAGGATTGACCCTTGCTTGGGCCTCTGCGAATCTGTTGCTTCGATATCTAACCGTTTTCGCTGAAAGGCGCCAGCCTTGGACGATTCGGTGCTGGGACTCTCGAATTCCGCGCCGCGGCAATGGCCCGAGGGCGGGCTCGCGCGCGTGCCCTACTGGATCTACACCGACGCCGAGGTCTACCGCGCCGAGCAGGAGCGCATCTTCTGCGGGCCGAGCTGGTGTTATGTCGCCCTCGAGGCGGAGATCCCGAAGCCCGGCGATTTCGTGCGCACCTATGTCGGCGACAAGCCCGTCGTGGTCGTGCGCGACCAAGAGGGTGGCATCAGCGTGCTGCTCAATCGCTGCGCCCATCGCGGCGTCGAATTCTGCCAGCAGCCGCACGGCAACGCCCGCGAGTTCATGTGCCCCTACCACCAGTGGACCTATGACTTGAAGGGCACGCTGCTCGGCGTGCCGTTCCGGCGCGGGGTCAAGCAGAAGGGCGGCATGCCCGCGGATTTCCAGCTCGCGGAGCACAATCTGACGCGGCTCTCGGTCGCGCGGCGCCACGGCGCGGTATTCGCGAGCTTCGCGTCGGACCTGCCGAGCCTCGAGGACTATCTGGGCCCGAGCATGCTCGACTATTTCGATCGCGTGCTCGACGGGCGGCCGCTGCGCGTCCTCGGCTACATGCGCCAGCGCATCGGCGCCAATTGGAAGCTGATGTTCGAGAACATCAAAGATCCCTATCACGCGAGCCTGCTGCACGTGTTCCTGGTGACCTTCGGCCTCTTCCGCGCGGACCAACCCTCGGCCGTCGAGATGGACGAGAGCGGCATGCACAGCGTGCTGGTCTCCATGCGCGGCGAGCAGAAAGCCAATGAGGGCACCGCCGAGATGAAATCCTTCAAGGCGGATTTCAAGCTCGCGGACCCGCGCCTGCTCGACCCCGTGCGCGAGTTCAAGGGCAGCGCCACCGTGGTGATGCAGACGCTCTGGCCGAACCTGATCGTGCAGCAGCAATCGAACACGCTCGCCATGCGCCAGCTGGTGACGCGCGGGCCCCACGCCTTCGACCTCATGTGGACCTTCTTCGGCTATGCCGACGATACGCCCGAGATGACCCAGCGACGCCTGCGCCAGGCGAACCTCATGGGGCCCTCGGGATTCGTCTCCAACGACGACGGCGAGATCATGGAGTTCTCGCAGCACGGCATCGACGCCTTCCCCCACGACGCCGGGATCCTCGAAATGGGCGGCCGCGACGTCCGCAACGAGGACCACATGGTGACGGAAGCCGCGATCCGCGGCTTCTATCGGGAGTACCGGCGGGTGATGGGGCTCTGAGGGTGACGAACCCCGAGCTCCGCGACGAGATCGACGCGCTCTATGCCGACTACGCCGAGGCGCTCGACGATAACGAGCTCGAGCGCTGGCCGGATTTCTTCACCGAGGAATGCCTCTACAAGCTGGTGCCGCGGGAGAATTGGGAGCGCGATCTGCCGATCGCGCTGATGCTTTGCGAGAGCAAGGGCATGCTGCGCGACCGCGTGACCGCCGTGCGCAACACCGCGCTCTACGCGCCCCGCACCTTCCGGCACCTGATCGGCCAATTCCGCATCAAGCCGGAGACACAAGAGCGCATCCGCGTGCGCGCGAATTACGTGGTGTTCCAGACGCTGGTCGACGACCTCACGCGCATCCAGAACGCCGGCAAGTACATCGACCTGATCGTGCGCACGCCCGAAGGCCTGCGCTTCCAGGAAAAGATCTGCGTCTTCGATAGCGTGCTCGTGCCGAACTCTCTCATTTATCCGGTTTAGCGCGTTTTGAGATTCGCCGCCGAGACGTCAGAGATGCGGCGCGGCCCCCTCACCTTTCCTCTCCCCGGCGGGGAGAGGGACGCGTAGCCTTAGCGAGCAAAGCGAGCTTAGGCGGAGCTGGGTGAGGGGGACTCTTTGGATGACCCAGCCTACTGATTGATCCTGCCGTTGGCGACCGCGACGCGCACCGGTTTCACCTCGATCTTCTGCCAGACCTTCTGCTGCACGTAAGGCTCGCGGGCGAACCAGGCGTCGAGCTCCCTCCGGCTCGGGAATTCCACGAAGACGGCAGACCCGATCATCTTGCCGGCATCGTCGAGGATGGCGCCGCCGTAGACGATCTCGCCCTTCTCGACCATCGATTTGATGCCCTCGAAATGTCCGGGCCGCGCGGCCTTGCGCCGCTCCGCGGCGCCGGCATCGGTTCCGTCGTAGGCGAGCACCAGGAATTGCGCCATCGTCATGCTCCCTTCAAACAAAGCTTCGCGCGGTCTTCGCGCGGTTGGTGGAGAAGCCCTCCTGCTGGCCCAGCACGGCGAGCGGCATCTTGAGGCTCTCCTGCCAGAGGATCGACTCCAGGGCGATATGCATGGGCTGGTCCTGCACCGTGAGCTCGTAGACGCTCTCGTCGTAGGAGGCGTGGTTGTGCACGGCCCAGCCCGGCGCCGACAGCATGAGGTCGCCCGCCTTCCACTCGAACACCCGGCCCTCGACCGTGCTGCGCCCGCGTCCCGCGAAGTAGTAATTGATCGCCGCCGAGGTGTGGCGATGCGGCCGGTCGACGATCTTCGGTGGACGGATCGTCATGGTCGCGAAAAAGCTCGGCGTGCAGCCGTTGGTGCGCCCGGTCATGGGATTGTAGAGGAGATAGAGCCGACGCCCGACGTAGTCCTTGCCGAGCGCCACCAGCTTTTCGAGCTCCGCCTTCACCTGCTCCCAGGGCCAGTGCAGCGCCTTCGATTCGACGGCGGGCGGATTGATCAGGCGCTCGTAGGGCATGAGCATCGCGCCCTCGTCGCCGATATGGAAGGTGCCATAGGGGCCCTGCTGGCGCGGATCGTCCTTCGCGACGGCCTCAAGCAGCGTCGGGTTCTCCTCCACGAAATGCACGTTCAGCATCTCCAGGAGCGCGGCATTCGAATAGGTGAGTCGCACCTGGAGCGCGTCGGTGTCGTTGACGTGGAAATAGGGATGCATCGAGGGCGTGTTCCAGACGTCGTACTGCCGGAAGGCGATGCGCTTCCCCTTGATCACCGAGGCGCCCGCGCCCCCGATGCAGAAATTCACCTGGGTCGAGTTCTGCCGCACCACCACGCTGCGCTCGCCGGGCTTCAGCACCTCGAGCGCCACCTGGATGCCCGGTGCAAGCCCGTTGCCCTTGGCCGCTTGCGGATGGACGATCAGCGAGCGGCGTCGGCCGTTCTCGGGCCGCGGCGCGCTCGCGAGGCGGTCGACCTCGCTGTCGATCCGCTCCTTGGGGATCACCACTGCGGGCCAAAGCTCGATCGGATCGGGCGCGGTGCCGCTGCGGTCAAGGAACGATGCCTGGCTTCCCGTCATGGGCGGCCTCCAAATGCATAGATTTCTAACCTTTAGGAATCGTAGGATTGACCTCGCCCGGGGTCAACTGGAACAGGCTCGCCATGGCGCCGCTGCCGCTCACCATAGGGATTAACGACTACGATCACGTGCGCGACCTCCTCTCGGGCCGCGTCGAGGCCGAGGGCATCGCGCTCACCGCGCTCAATTTCGAGGTCGAGGAGATCTTCTTCCGCTTCGTGCGCTTCCGAGAATGGGACATCTCCGAGATGTCCATGGGGAAGTACGTCTCGCTGCGCGCGGGCGGCGACGACAGCCTGATCGCGATCCCGGTCTTTCCGTCGCGGCTTTTCCGCCATTCCGGGATCTATGTGCGGAGCGATGGCGCTGTCCGCGCGCCCGGCGACCTCAAGGGCAAGCGCATCGGCGTACCGGAATGGTCGCAGACCGCCGTGGTCTACATGGTGGGGCTGCTCCGGCGCGAGTACGGCGTTGAGCTCGAGGACGTCGAGTGGGTGCAGGCGGGCGTCAACGAGCCCGGGCGGCCGGAGAAGGCCGCGCTCAAATTGCCGGAGACCGTGCGCCTCACGCGCGTCGCCGACAAGACGCTCTCGGGCATGCTGGAGGCAGGCGAGCTCAACGCCGTGATGTCCGCCCATCCGCCGGAGGCCTACGAGAAGGGCGAGAGTTGGATCCGCCGGCTCTTCGAGGATCACGCGCCCGTCGAGCTCGCCTACTACCGCAAGACCGGCATCTTCCCGATCATGCACACCGTCGCGATCCGCCGCGAGGTCTACGACCAACACCGCTGGATCGCCATGAACCTGCTCGAGGCCCTCGAGGCGGCGAAACGCCGGAGTCTCGCGCGGCTTCGCGAATACAACACTGCGCGCATCCCGCTGCCCTGGCTCCCGACGCGAGCCAAGGAAACCGCGGCCATTTTCAGCGAGGATTTCTGGCCCTATGGCGTCGAGCCCAACCGTCGCACTCTCGAGGCGTTTCTCGATTTTGCTTACGAGCAAGGTGTCTGCCAGCGGCTCCTCAAGATGGAGGAGCTGTTCGCGCCCGAGACGGCTTCACGGTTCCGGGTGTAGCGTGGTCGCTCGAACAAGTAAGTTTCACCACAGAGAGCACGGAGGACACCGAGCACGCAGTCTCGCGGCGAAGCCGCAAATTCCCTTGGCGTCTTGGCGGTTCAAAGCTCTTTCACCACCAAGGCGCCAAGAACGCCAAGAAATTGGATGCGGCTTCGCCGCGAAAAGAACCTCCATGTCCTCCGTGATCTCTGTGGTGAATCTTCCTAGATGGTGCGCTCAAGCGAGAGAGGATCGCCCATGACCGTCGCCGCTGACGCCTCACCCGCACCCGCACTCCAGATCCGGCTCGCCAATCTCTGGTGGGTCGCGGCCGCGCTCGCGGTGATGATCGCGGCGATCGTAAGCCATGTGCTCTGGTTCCTGAACTTCGTCCACGTCATGACGGGGCTCATGTGGACTGGGATCGACATCTTCATGGGTTTCGTGATCGGGCCGATCCTCAGGAGCTGCGACCTCGCGACGCGCCGCGCGGTCATCACGCGGCTCATGCCGAAGATGCTGTTCCTGATGCCGACGCTCGCGGCGATCACCGGCACCGCCGGCTGGTATCTGGCGAAGGACCTCGGCTTCCTCGACGTCGCCTATCCGCAGTTCTACTGGGTGCTGTCGGCGCTAGTGCTGATCGCGCTCCTGACCGTGCAGGGATTCGGCATCCTGCTGCCGACCAACCTGCGGGTCTGCCTCGAGATGCAGAAGGCCGCGCCCGACGTCGCCATGATCGGCCGCTGGATGCGCCGCTACGTGCGGACGGTAGCATTCCAGGGCGCGATGCAGGTCGCGATCATCGTGGTGATGGCCCGGTTCGTCACCGGGCTCTGAAGAAAGGACGATTCACCACGGAGAGCACGGAGGACACGGAGAACAAGCGCAATTTAACCATAGAGGCAGTGAGGTGGTGAGAAACTGAATGGGCGCTTCGCGCCCGAAGCATTTCTTCTCACCGCCTCACTGCCTCTGTGGTGACCTTTCTTCCTTCTCCGTGTCCTCCGTGGTGAAGCTTCCTTTTTCTTTTTTTGACACCGCACCCCGCTTCCCCTAGAGAAGTGCGCTCAGTCGGGAGAGGGGTCATGGCGAACAGCGCGGCGGTGGGCGTGGTGGGGGCGACGGGCGCGGTCGGGTCCGAGCTCGTAAAGGTGCTCCACGACCGCAAGTTCCCGCTCTCCGAGGTGCAGCTCTTCGCCTCCGAGCGCTCGGCCGATCGGAAGCTCGACACACCCTTCGGCAGCATTACCGCGCGCAAGTTCGAGCTCGACGCCGCGCGCCAATGCGACACCGTCTTCCTCTGCGTCTCCGGCGATTTCGCGCGCCAGTACGCGCGGCCCATCGCCGAGCGCTCGCTGGTGATCGACTGCTCCTCCGCGCTGCGGCTGCTGCCCGACGTGCCGCTGGTGATCCCCGAGATCAACGCGGAAGCGGCGCGCGGCCATCGCCTGATCGCGAACCCAAACTGCACGATGGCGGTCGCCGCCATGGCGCTCTGGCCGCTCCACAAGGCGTTCCGCCTCAAGAAGGTGATCGTCGCGAGCTACCAGGCCGCGAGCGGCGCGGGTGCCGAGGGCATGACCGAGCTCGTCGAGGGCGCCGGCGACTATCTCGCGGGCCGGCCCCTGCAGCACAAGGTCTTCGCGCATCCCCTCGCCTTCAACGTGGTGCCGCAGATCGATCGCTTCACCGAGAACGGCTACACCTTCGAGGAGATGAAGGTGTGCTGGGAAATGCGCAAGGTGTTCGGCGAGCCCGATCTCGCCGTGAGCTGCACCGCCGTCCGCGTGCCGACGCTCCGCGCGCATGCCGAGGCGATCACCATCGAGACCGCGGAGCCCGTGACCCCCGACGCCGCCCGTGCCGTGCTCGCAAAGGCCGCGGGTGTGCGCATCGTCGACGACCCCGCGAAGAGCGCCTATCCGATGCCGATCACCGCGAGCGCCCGCTACGACGTCGACGTCGGCCGCATCCGCCAGAGCCTGATCTTCGGGGCCCACGGCCTCGACCTCTTCGTCTGCGGCGACCAGTTGTTGAAGGGCGCGGCGCTCAACGCGGTGCAGATCGCGGAACGGGTGATCTGAGCGCGCGTCGCTAGTTCGTCGAGCCTCGAAGCGACCGCAGGTTGAACGCCCACAACGTACAGAACTTTTCGGGCTTCAACACCGCGCGCGATTCGATATCTAATTCGGCTGCACGCTTTTTGCTTGACTTCGTTCCTCTTTTGTTCTAATAAACTCTCGTCTACGCTTTGACGAGAGGGTGCATGCGTCGAGGTTCCGAAGCTCAGCGTGCCCCGATGCCCGGGCACCCGCTTCTTGAAACGCACTCGGACGAGATTTCGGTAAGCCACGTCTGGCTTCGATCCTCGCCGATTGGGTACGTCTGCATAGGCCTCGGACCGAGCGCAAAAATTGCGCGCTTCGCCTTCGAGGACGTTGCTCCAGAGCATCCGTTCTACGCCGCCTGTCGCCGTCACGAGCGCGATGTCGCCCGCGAGGGACTTGCGAAGGCAAGTCGCCTCGGCCTCGACATTCCGTTCGGAGCCTTCGCAGATCCGGCACTCCGTCGACTCGCGATCGCCTCGGCCCTCCTGAAAGCCGGCTTCAACGCTGCCGAGGATCGTGACCGCGATGGAAGGTGGACCACTGGCGGTGCATCAAGTGCCGCGGCCGCGCGAACAGCTCAGTCGTTGCAGGCCGAGGCCGGGCTCATGGGCCCGCTCAGCGCTGCGACACGAATAGCGCTAGCGCGCATCGCACTGGGCATCACCGGTGTCACGACGGTTCTCGGGATCATCTTCTACCCAACGAACCGGAGCCTCATCACCGAAGGCACGGTGCCGGATCATCCGGACATCAGGTTCAAATACGACGAGGACGCCGGCGTTTTCACCATCCATCGCGATGGCGGCGATGGCAGTACGTACGGCTTCTCAGGTCGTCCCGACGCCGACGGCGTATTTCGCGATGATCAAGGTCGCGCCTTCGCGCGAAGACTCGCTGACGGCACGATCATCATCGATCCGGATGCACTGCCCGGCCCGAAGACCGATTCAGCCACAACGAACCCCCAGCCTAAGCTCTGCCCTGATCCAAGTGCGGACGTACCTCGCGGGTTGCACGGGCCGGATGGAGAAATCGACCCGGCAAAGATCGACAACGCGGCAAGGTATCAGAGGTACGTTAGTGAGGTTGTGAACGGGAAGGAGAATGCCCTGGACATCGGATTAGGGGTAGCGCTAACGGACCCGGCGACCGGGAAATCTGTGGTCTTCGATGAATGCCGCCAAAGTGACGGCACGATGATTGACGCCAAACAAGGCGGCCTCAAGATGATGGAGAACACGGACTACCCGCAGGCGTGGCAGGGAACGCTGAAGAAATGGATCGGTGACGCGGAGAGGCAACTTCGAGCGGCCGGTGATCGCGAGATTGAATGGCATTTCTCGGAGAAGAAGGTCGCGGATTTCATGGCGACCTATTTTGGTGAAAAGAATATTCCGATTAAGATCATCTACACGCCAGCACCTCCGGGTCTACTAAAAGCCATCGCGCAAAACGACATATGGCCGGGATCATGGCAAATTGGCGCCACTCGGCAAACGCTCGCCCAGGCCTAGCAGAAAGTTAGCAAGATGAGCTTCGAAATCCACCTTCAATGCTATCGCAACGGTGAATTCGCGACGTTCAAGCGAGCCCTGGTCGAGGAGATTTTCGGACGCGATGCCGTCGATCTCCGCTTGCCTTTGACAGAGGTGCGCTACCCCGACGGCAGCGGTGGGCAAATTATCGGGGCTTACTGCGAGGACGAGATAAGGAGCCTGATGTTCAATCACTGCGGCGGCCCGACATTCTACGATCGCCTCTATGAGCTGGCCCACCGCACGCGGTCCGCACTGCTCTGGCTCTTCGGACATCCCCAATCCGCGGTCACTGACGCGAAGACCATTGCGGACTCGCCAGGTCTCTGGGGGGAGCCACTCGGGCCGGCGATTGTCGTTGCCAGCGGTCGTGAGCTCGCTGAAGGGATTCAGCGCTCTCTACTGGTGGAAAGATCATAGCCTCTGACTTCTAGCGGAAATAGAGGTCAGACATGAGCATCGACATACTCCTGCAGTGCTTTCGAGACGGAGAACCGGCCACATTTAAGCGAGAACTCGTAGAGAAGATCTTTGCTCGCGATGCGAACGACTATCGTCCGCCCCTGACCGGCGTGAGATATGCCGACGGCGGAGGCGCAGAGATTTACGGTGCAGACAATGGGGACGACATTCAGAACCTCATGTTCAATCATTTCGGCGGAAGGACGTTCTTCAACCCGCTCTACGAGCTGGCGCGAGAGACGAAATCGGTGGTGCTGATGGTGACTGAGAGCAATCCCATCGCTGTCACTGACCAAGAGACCGCGGATCATCTGCCGCCGGGCTTCGCCGGCCTGAGCACACCCGCGATCGTCTCGAGCGGCACAGAGCTCGCGGCTCATCTCTACGGCGCCGACTGAACTTCCGGCGAGCAATCGTTAAAATGGGCCTGGACCTATTCCTTCACTGCTACCGGAAGGGGGAGCCGGCGACCTTCAAGCGCGCCCTTGCGGAGGAAATCCTCAGTCGCGATGCGATCGATTACCGTCCCCCGCTCCACGACGTGACTTATGCGGATGGCAGTCGCGCACAGATCACTGGGGCCGACGACGAAGACGTACACGACCTCATGTTCACGCACTGCCGACCCGGGACGTTCTTGGAGCGCCTTTATGAACTGGCCAACCGCACCAGATCAGTCGTCTTGTGGCCCTTCGGAAGCCCGGAGTCCGCCGTCACTGACACGGAGACCATCGCAGAGGTCCCGTCCGCTTTCCGCGAGGAGCCGTTCGGACCGCCGTTTATCGTCGGGAGCGGTCGTGAGATCTATGAAGCCATCCTGCGCTCGGGCTCTGCTGACGCCTCCAAGGCTTGAGGAGCAAGACGCTCCACCTCCCTTTCGCGCGCCCTCGGAACGGGAATGAGAGAAGGCCGCGCCGTCGCCAGCGCGGCCTTCTGATCGTGGTCGAAGCGGGAAGCGTCAGTTCCCGAACAGGCTCTTGAGCGGATTGCTGCTGCCGCTCGAGCCCGAGCTTCCCTTCGACCCCGTGCCTGAGCTGGATCCGGAGCCCGAGCCGCCGAGACCGGGGACGATGCCCTTCACCACGTCCCCAGCGGCGCCGGCGCCGCCCTTCACCACGTTGGCGGCACCGCCAACGACGGCGCCCGGCAGGTTCTGCACGATACCCGCGAGGTCCGGCACGTAGCTCAGGTTGTCCCAGGGCCCCTTGATCAGCACGGGCACGCTGAGCCCCACCACTTGCGGCGTCACCTTGTAGTCGACCTGCTTCGTCGGCAGGTCGACGGTGCCGGCGCCGCCGGCCTTGAGGCCGGGCGAGTCCAGGACCAGGTCGTTGTTCTTCATGAGGCCGTTGGTCATGGTCCAGCTGCCCGTCAAGTGCGAGAACGGCGTCGTGTTGCCGCCGCCCCCGAGGCTCGCAAGGTCCGTCACTTTGGTCGCGGCCATGTTGAGCATCTTCAAGAGGTCGAGGCCCTTGATCTCGCCGTTCGCCACGTTGAAGTTGCCGTGGCCATTGAGCGAGCCGATGAGATGGCGCTGCGACTTGCCCTTGCCGGTGAGCGAGACCTCGAGGCCGCCCCTGCCGGTGAGGCGATCGAGGTCGATCGCGTCGATCAGCAGCTTGTCCATGTCGATGCCTGACATGTTGGCGTTGATCGAGAGCGCGGGCTCGGCGCCGCTGCCGTCGAGGATCAGCGTCGCCTTGCCGCCGCCGCCGTAGGTCGCAAGCTGCGTCAGGTCGGTCTCGAGCTTGCCTTCCTTGAGGCGCACGGTGACCGCGCTCTTGTCGATCTTGATCTTGCGGAACTGGATCGCATTCGCCGTGAGCTGGAAGTCGACGTTGGCGGTCTTGAGCGCGCTTACGTCGATGGGCTCGTCGCTCCAGGCGGCGCCGGAAGCAGGCTTGGCCCCCGCCGCTGGCGTGCTGGCGGGTGACGCGCCGCCGCTCTCTGGCGGCAGGTACGGGTTGACGTTGAGCGCCTCGAGATCGAGCGAGCCCTTGACCTCGGGCTTGGCGCCGCCGGTGTTGAGCGCAAGCCCGCCCTTGCCCTTGATCGCGTCGAACGACAGCTGCGCGTTGTTGAACTTGATCTCGTTGCCGCTCATCTCAAGCGCGCCGGCGATCGCGAGCGGGCCGAAGCCCTGGCCCGCCGGCAGCGGATTGCCGGCCCAGGTCGCGAGCTTGCGGAGCGAGGGCACCTTGAGGTCGATGGTGCCGTTGGCCGTCGCCGGCAGCGCCGCCGCGGCCTTGCCCTTGAAGTCGAAATTGATCATGTCGGAGGCGAGCGACGCCTCGACGCCCGTGCCCTGGCGCGTGGTGAAGTCGCTGGCCTTGTCGACGTTGAGCTTCAGCTTCACCTCGACGCTGTTGTATTGCGCGGAGCCGTCAACCTTGAAGGGCGAGTTGATGTCAGGGAGCGAGACCGAGCTGTTGATCTTCTCGATCACCGTGCGCTGGCCCGTGCGCTGGTCGAGATAGCTGATCGTGCCGTTCTCGAGCCGGACGTCGCCGAGATGCAGTCCGCCGAGCGCGCTCAGGTCGGCACCGCCGCCGGCGGCAGGCTTCGCGCCGCCCGCCGGCGCCGCGGGCGCGGGCTTGCCG
>DATEGF010000033.1:0-5520 GCA_035280245.1 Allostellaceae bacterium | reverse complement strand
GCAGCGTGGTCAGGACGCGCTCGGCGAGCGCCGAGACCTGCCGCTGGGAACGGCCGGTAGCGATCACCATATGGTCGGCGATGCTGGTCTTGCCTTGGAGATCGATGACGACGATGTCCTCTGCCTTGCCGTCGTCGAGGGCCTGCTCGATGGTTGCGAGAAGGCCGGGGGCGGGCTCCGCCTGGGGGCGGGTCGATTTCGCGCGCGGTATGGTCGTCACCTCGTTGTAACCGCCCGGCGGCGCCGGGCACGCAATGCGGTTGCCGAGCTCGGGTCCAGGTGGATCGGGAAAAAGGCCCAGACGGGCCGTTCCATATCCGCCAGGCGCCGCGCGCTCCGAAGCGGCTTCCGCCGCCGCTTGAAACGCTCGGCTGCAAGCTCGGCGAGCGCTCTTAGACAATAGGTAGGGCGGTCGAAAACCGCAACGGCGGCCAACCGAAAAACCTCACGCCAGCGCTCCCAGTGACGGATTTGCGACAGGTTGTCGGCGCCCATCAGCCAGACGAAGCGGGTGTTCGGGAATCGCCGATGCAGCGTCGCGAGCGTGTCGGCGGTATAGCGCGTACCGAGCTTCGCCTCGAGATCGGTGACGAAAATCTTGGGGTGACGCACGAGCTTCCGAGCGCTCGCGAGCCGCTCCTCGAAGGGCGCCATGCCCGCGACCGGCTTCAGCGGATTCTGCGGCGCCACCAGCCACCAGACCTCGTCGAGATCGAGGCGCTTCAGCGCCTCAAGGCTCACGTGCAGGTGGCCGCGATGGGGCGGATTGAAGGAGCCGCCGAGCAATCCGATCCGCCGGCGGGCGCGGCTCGCCAGCGTTCTCGGCAGCGCGAGGGTGGACCTCAGGGGCGCACCTGCCCGTTGCCGCGCACGATGTACTTGAAGCTCGTGAGCTGCTCGGCACCCACGGGCCCGCGCGCGTGGAGCTTGTTGGTGGAGATGCCGATCTCGGCACCCATGCCGAACTCGGCGCCATCGGCGAATTGCGTCGACGCATTGAGCAGCACGATGGCGCTCTCGACCCGGTCGAGAAAGCGCTCCGCCGCGGCCTTGTCCTCGGTCACGATGGCGTCGGTGTGGTGCGAGCCGTACTCGTTGACGTGCGCGATCGCGGCCTCGATCCCGTCCACCACGCGCACCGCGATGATGGCGTCGAGATATTCGGTGCGCCAGTCCTGCTCTGTTGCAGGTTTCGCCGCGGGGTCGAGCGCGCGGGTCGCGGCGTCGCCGCGGATCTCGCAGCCGCCCGATTTGAGATCGGCGAGGATCGGCGGCAGCGCTTGCGCGGCGATCGCGCGATCCACCAGCAGGGTCTCGGCGGCGCCACAGACGCTGACGCGGCGCAGCTTCGCGTTGCGCACGATCATCCGTGCCTTCGCGATGTCGGCCGCGCGGTCGACATAGACGTGGCAGTTGCCCTCGAGGTGCGCGATCACGGGGATGCGGCTCTCGGCCTGGACGCGCTCGATCAGTGAGCGGCCGCCGCGCGGCACGATCACGTCGATGAGATCGCTCATGCCCAGCATGAGGCCGACTGCCGCGCGGTCGCGCGTAGGGACGAGCTGAATGGCGGTCTCGGGTAATCCCGCGGCGCGAAGGCCGTCGTGCAGGCAGGCGACGATCGCGTGTGACGAGTGAAAACTCTCGGAGCCGCCGCGGAGGATCGCGGCGTTTCCGGCACGGAGCGAGAGCCCGCCCGCGTCCGCGGTGACGTTGGGTCGGGACTCATAGATGATCCCGATCACACCCAGCGGCGTGCGCACGCGCGAGATCGCGAGGCCATTGGGCCGCGTCCACTCCGCCAGGACCGTGCCGACGGGATCGGGGAAAGCGGCCACCGCCTCGAGGCTCTCGGCGATGCCTGCGACGCGCTTCTCATCGAGAATGAGCCGGTCAACCACGGCCGCTGAGAGCTTGGCGCGGCCGGCCTCGTCGAGGTCGCGGGAATTGGCGGCAAGGATCTGGGTGCTACGATCGCGCACGGCGACCGCGGCCGCTCGGAGCGCCTGGCTCTTCGCAGCGGCCTCGGCGTGGGCGAGCCTCTGCGCCGCCGCCCGCGCGGCGACGCCGATCTCGCGCATTTGCGAGCCAAGCTCGGTCTCGATCGGCCGGACGACGCTCATGGCAAAACGGTACCGCCGGGGCCGCAGAAGTCCACGGCTTTTGTGGCGGCGGGTCCTGTGGTGCAGAATGCGCCGGCAAACCCAGGGGGAAACCCACCGTCATGGCGGAAGGGCAAGGTCCCGCGGCGGGCATGCCGAGCGGCGCGGGGCGCCGACGAATGCTCGTGTGGTTGCCACTGGTCTCGGGCGCCATCGTGCTGGCGATCTGCTGGGTCACGCTCGGGATCGCGCTGATGCTGAGCGGCGCGAGCTGCCTCCCGGCGCCGGGCCTTCGCGCCATGGGCGATCAGATCGCGTTCCAGCTGAAGATTTGGGATGAAACGGGGCTCGGCTCGGACCTCGCGCTCGTCATCTACGCGGTCGTCTGCGTGCTTCCCTATGCGCTGCTGAGCGGCTGCGTGCGGCTCGCGGCGCGCGGCCGGACGACGCTCTTCCTGGCGGTGCTCGCGATCACCGGCACGGTCTTCGTGGCACTGTTCGACGCGCTCGGCTTCTGGGCGGCCTACGACGATCTCAGTCACAGCAGCATGCTCTGCGGTCTTGCTTTCGACCTGGTGCCCGTCGGCGGCCTGATCGCCGGCGCGTGCGCCGCGACCGCGGGCAGCCTGGTGGCGCTGGTGATCGAGTGGCGCTGGTGGGCGCGCACGCGCACTTGAGCGAGCGGCACCGGTCCTATTGCCGGCGCGGTGAGGGTTGGTGTGGCGGCTCGCCGCGCCGGGACAAGGAGAGTTCATCGCTCGCGCGCCATCACGAGGTCATCGCGATTGATCACCTCGTCGCGGCCGCGATAACCCAGGATCGCCTCGATCTCGCGGCTCTTGTGCCCGGCGATGGCGCGCGCGTCGGCGCTCGAGTAAGCGGAGAGGCCGCGCCCAACCTCCCGCCCGTCGCGCCGGCACACCAAGACGGGATCGCCGCGCTCGAAGTCGCCTTGCACCGCCACCACGCCCGCCGGCAGCAGGCTGGTGCCTCGGCCCAAGGCCGCCGCCGCGCCGTCGTCCACGGTCAGCGTGCCCAAGGGCTTGAGGCTGCCGGCGATCCAGCGCTTGCGCGCGGTGAGCGGCTCCGAGGACGGCACGAACCAGGTCGCGCGGCCACCCGCCTCGAGCGCGGCGAGGGGCCGGAGCGCCGCGCCCTTGGCGATCACCATCCGGCAACCCGCGGCCATGGCGATACGGGCGGCGGCGAGCTTCGTCACCATGCCGCCGGAGCTCATGCCCGCAGGCGCTTCGCCCGCCATGGCCTCGATCTCCGCGCTGAGCTCACGCACCTCGGGGATGTGCCGCGCGCCACCGTCGGTGCGGGGGTCGGCGCTATAGAGCCCGTCGATGTCCGAGAGCAGCACCAGCGTGTCGGCGCTCACCATCTGGGCGACGCGCGCCGCCAGGCGATCGTTGTCGCCGAACCGGATCTCCGCGGTCGCGACGGTGTCGTTCTCGTTGATGACGGGAATGGCCTTGAGCGCCAGCAGCTCCGTCAGCGTCGCGCGCGCGTTCAGATGCCGGCGGCGCTCCTCGGTGTCGTCCGGCGTCAGCAGGATCTGCGCCACCGTCAGCTGATGCCGCGCGAGTGCCTCCTGGTATGCGTGCGCCAGGCGGATCTGGCCGGTGGCCGCCGCCGCCTGCTTCTCCTCGAGCTTGAGGCCGGCGCCCAGGAGGCCGAGATGCCGCCGGCCCACGGCGATGGCGCCGGAGGAGACCAGCAGCACCTCCTGGCCGCGCCGGACGCAGCGCGCGACGTCGTCGGCGAGCGCCTCGAGCCAGCCGCGGCGGATGTCGCCGCTCGCGTCATCCACCAGCAGCGCCGAGCCGATCTTGACGACGAGGCGGTGAGAGTCCGCGAGCGCGGTCATGACACGGGCTCCGGGGTCTTCGCTTGCTCGCGGGCGGCCTGGATCGCCCTCATCAGCGCCGCCGTCACCTCGGGCACGCCTTTGCCGGTGACGCCGGAGAGCACGAGCACCGTGCCCTTGGAGGCGCGGGCGAGCTTGCGGCGGAGCTTCGGCACGTCCTCGCGCCGGATCGCGTCAACTTTGTTGAGACCGATGATCGCGGGCTTCTCGGCGAGGCCGTGGCCATAGGCCTCGAGCTCGGCGCGGATCGTGCGATAGGCACCGACCACGTCCTCCTGCGTGCCGTCGATCAAGTGCAGGATCACCGCGCAGCGCTCGGCATGGCCGAGGAAGCGATGGCCGAGACCCGAGCCCTCGCTCGCGCCCTCGATGAGGCCCGGCAGGTCAGCCAGCACGAATTCCTCGTCGCCCACGCGCACCACGCCGAGCTGCGGCTTCAGTGTAGTGAAGGGGTAGTCCGCGATCTTAGGCTTGGCGCGCGAGACCGCGGCGAGGAGCGTCGACTTGCCGGCGTTGGGGAGGCCCACGAGGCCGGCGTCGGCGATCAGCTTGAGCCGCAGCCAGATCCAGCGCTCCT
Organism: Allostellaceae bacterium; assembly: GCA_035280245.1. Lineage (GTDB taxonomy): Bacteria > Pseudomonadota > Alphaproteobacteria > ATCC43930 > CGMCC-115725 > DASZHJ01. Next base: position 968 of record DATEGF010000033.1, on the reverse strand, counting down.
CCCCCGGCCAGCCGGTGTCGGCGCGGCGCGGCGCGCGGTTGGTCGAGCTCTTGTAGTGCGTATTGCCGAAGCCGCCGTCGCCGCCGTGCAGGAACACCGTACGCTCGCCGGGTTTCACGAGGTCGAGCAGCACGGTCTCGCGGTCCTCGTCGAGCACCTGGGTTCCGACGGGGACGCGCAGCACCAGCGGCTCGCCCGCCGCGCCCGTGCGGTTGCGGCCGGCGCCGCCGCGGCCGTTCTGCGCCCGGAAATGCTGCTGGTAGCGGTAGTCGATCAGCGTGTTGAGGTTGGCCGCGGTCTCGAACACCACGTCGCCGCCGCGGCCGCCGTCACCGCCGTCGGGTCCGCCGAACTCGATGAACTTCTCGCGCCGGAAGCTCGCCGAGCCCGCGCCGCCGTCGCCGCTCCTAAGGAAGATCTTGCACTGGTCGAGGAACTGCACGGGATGAGGCTCGGGGGTTGCGGCGTGGGCACGAAAAAAGGGGGAATGGCGCCCATTCCCCCTTCGGTCTCGAGCGGCGCCGCGTGGGCGCCTCGGGCGGAACGGCCTACTCGGCAGCCTCCGCCGGTCGCGGCAGAACCGAGATGAAGACGCGCCCTGCCTTGCCGCGGTGGAAGCTCACGTTCCCGTCGACGGTCGCGAAGATCGTGTGGTCGCGGCCCATGGAGACGTTGCGGCCCGGGTGGAACTCGGTGCCGCGCTGACGCACGAGGATATTGCCGGCGAGCACGATCTCGCCGCCGAACTTCTTGACGCCGAGACGGCGGCCTCCGGAATCGCGCCCGTTGCGCGAGGAGCCGCCTGCCTTTTTATGGGCCATGGAGGATCTCCTACTACTACTTGCCGGCGCTGATGCCGGTGATCTTCAAGATGGTCTGCGGCTGGCGGTGGCCGATCTTGCGCCGGTAGTTGTGACGCCGCCGCTTCTTGAAGATCAGGACCTTGTCGCCCTGCTTGTGCTCGACCA
>DATEGF010000032.1:0-12688 GCA_035280245.1 Allostellaceae bacterium | reverse complement strand
CCGGACGACCGATGTCACCGGCACGATCAAGCTCCCTGAGGGCACGGAGATGGTGATGCCGGGCGACAACATCTCGATGGAGGTGGAGCTGATCGCGCCCATCGCGATGGAGAAGGGCCTGCGCTTCGCGATCCGCGAGGGTGGCAAGACCGTCGGCGCCGGCGTCGTCGCCGACATCATTAAGTAAGTAGGCAGGCTCGGGAGCGCGCCCCATGGCGATCGACAATCAAAATATCCGGATTCGCCTCAGGGCGTACGACCACCGCGTGCTCGACCAGTCGACGAGCGAGATCGTGAACACGGCGAAGCGCACGGGCGCGCGGGTGCGGGGACCTATCCCGCTGCCGACGCGGATCGAGCGCTTCACGGTGCTGCGCTCGCCCCACATCGACAAGAAGTCGCGCGAGCAGTTCGAGATCCGCACCCACAAGCGCGTGCTCGACATCGTCGAGCCGACGCCGCAGACCGTGGATGCGCTGATGAAGCTCGATCTCGCCGCGGGCGTCGACGTCGACATCAAACTGAATAGCTGACCACGATGCGTACCGGTCTCATCGCCCAGAAGCTCGGGATGTCCCGCGTGTTCAACGCGGACGGCAACCACGTGCCCGTCACGGTCCTCAAGGTCGACAACTGCCAGGTCGTTGCCGTGCGGACCGAGGAGAAGGACAAGTACAACGCGGTCCAGCTCGGCGTCGGCACCCGCAAGACCAAGAACGTGACCAAGCCCCAGCGCGGCCATTTCGCCAAGGCGAAAGTCGAGCCCAAGCGCAAGCTCGCCGAGTTCCGCGTCGACAAGAACGCGCTCCTCGAGGTCGGCGCCGAGATCTCGGCGGAGCATTTCATCCCCGGCCAGTTCGTGGACGTGACCGGCATCAGTATCGGCCGCGGCTACCAGGGCGTCATGAAGCGGCACAATTTCGGTGGCCTGCGCGCGAGCCACGGCGTCTCTGTCTCGCATCGCAGCCACGGCTCGACTGGCCAGCGCCAGGACCCCGGCAAGGTCTTCAAGAACAAGCGCATGGCCGGTCACATGGGCGACGTGCGCGTCACCACGCAAAACCTCGAGGTCGTCTCGACCGACGGCGAGCGCGGGCTGATCATGGTCAAGGGCGCGATCCCCGGCTTCGAGGGTAACTTTGTCCTCGTGCGCGACGCGGCCAAGCGCAAGAAGCTCCCCAAGGGCGCGAAGCTGCCATTCCCGGCGGCGCTCAAGGCGAAGGGCGAGGCCGCCGCGGCGCAAGCGCCGGCGCAGCCCGCCAAGACGGAGGGCGCGTGAGATGAAAGTCTCCGTCAAGAATCTCGACAACAAGGAAGTCGGCGAGATCGAGCTCACCGAGGCTGTGTTCGGCGCGCCCGTGCGCCGCGACATCCTCGCGCGCGTGGTCAATTGGCAGCTCGCCAAACGCCGCGCCGGCACGCACGCCACCAAGGGCATCAGCGACATCCAGGGCACTACCAAGAAGCCCTGGCGGCAGAAGGGCACCGGCCGCGCCCGCCAAGGCAGCCTGCGCTCGCCGCAGTTCCGCGGCGGCGCGGTGATCTTCGGGCCGGTCGTGCGGGATCACGGTTTCGACTTGCAGAAGAAAGTGCGCCGGCTGGGCCTCAAGAGCGCGCTCTCGGCGAAGCAAGCCGAAGGCAAGCTCGTGGTGATCGACGAGGCGCAGGTGAAGGATGCCAAGACCAAGGCGCTCGGCGCGCGGTTCAAGAAGCTCGGCTGGGAGTCGGTGCTGATCATTGCCGGCGCCGCGGTCGACGAGCAATTCGCCCGCGCGGCGCGCAACCTGCCCAAGGTCGATGTGCTGCCGCAGGCGGGCATCAACGTTTACGACATCCTGCGCCGCGACACGCTCGTGCTGACGCGCGCCGCGGTCGAGCATCTGGAGGCGCGCCTCAAATGAGCCGGTTTCGCGTCATCCCCCGCGAGGAAAAGAAGCTCACCCGCGAGCGCATGTACGAGATCGTGCGCCAACCGGTGATCACCGAGAAGTCCACCATGGCTTCCGAGCACAACCAGGTGACCTTCCGCGTGCCGCTCGACGCCGACAAGCGTGAAGTCAAGGCGGCGGTCGAGGGCCTCTTCAACGTCAAGGTGACCGCGGTCAATACCTTGCGCGTCAAGGGCAAGGTCAAGCGCTTCCGCGGCTTCATCGGGCAGCGCTCGGACTACAAGAAAGCGATCGTGACCCTCGCCGAGGGCCAGAAGATCGACGTGACCACGGGAATCTAAGGCGATGGCACTCAAGACATTCAGGCCGGTGACACCAAGCCAGCGCCAGCTGGTGATCGTCGACCGCAGCGAGCTCTGGAAGGGTCCGCCCGTGAAGGCGCTGACCGAGGGCAAGCGCGAGCAGGGTGGCCGCAACAACCACGGCCACATCACCGTGCGCTGGCGCGGCGGCGGGCACAAGCGTCGCTTCCGCATCATCGACTTCAAGCGCGCCAAGCGCGACATGCCCGCCGAGGTCGTGCGCCTCGAGTACGATCCAAACCGCAGCGGCTTCATCGCGCTGGTGAAGTATGAGGACGGCGAGCTCAGCTACATTCTGGCGCCGCAGCGTCTCAAGGCCGGCGACAAGATCGTGGCGGGTGAGCGGGTCGACGTGAAGCCCGGCAACGCCATGCCGATGCGCAATATCCCCGTCGGCACCATCATTCACAACGTCGAGATGAAACCGGGCAAGGGCGGCCAGCTTGCGCGCTCGGCCGGCACCTACGTCCAGCTCGTTGGCCGCGATGCCGGCTATGCGCTGCTGCGGCTCTCTTCGGGCGAGGTCCGGCTCGTGCGCGGCGAGTGCATGGCGACCATCGGCGCCGTCTCCAATCCCGACGAGCAGAACATCGTGATCGGCAAGGCCGGCCGCAATCGCTGGCTCGGCAAGAAGCCCTCGGTGCGCGGCGTCGCGATGAACCCGATCGATCACCCGCACGGCGGCGGCGAAGGCAAGACCGCCGGCGGCCGACATCCGGTCACCCCCTGGGGCAAAGGCACCAAGGGCACCAAGACCCGGCACAACAAGTCGACCGATCGCTACATCCTGCAGCGCCGGCGCGGCAAGAAGTAACGGAGAGAAGACGTGGCACGCTCAGTCTGGAAAGGTCCGTTCGTCGACGGCTTTCTCCTCAAGAAGGCGGAGAAGGCGCGCGGATCCGGCCGCAACGAGATCATCAAGACGTGGTCGCGGCGCTCGACCATCTTCCCGCAATTCGTGGGCCTCACTTTCGGGGTCTACAACGGGCACAAGTTCATCCCGGTGCTGGTGACCGAGAACATGATCGGCCACAAGCTCGGCGAGTTCGCGCCGACGCGCTTCTTCCACGGCCACTCGGCCGACCGCAAGGTCAAGAAGGAAGGGGAGGCCTAAAGCCCATGGGCAAGCGCGCAACGCCCCGCCGGCTCGCGGAGACCGAGGCCAAGGCCTATCTGCACGGCCTCAAGGTGAGCCCGCGCAAGCTCAACCTCGTGGCGCAGACCATCCGCGGCAAGAGCGCCAACGCGGCGCTCCACGAGCTCGCGTTCTCCCGGAAGCGCATCGCGCGCGACGTGCGCAAGGTGCTGCAGGCCGCGATCGCCAATGCCGAGAACAACCATCAGCTCGACGTCGATCGTCTCGTGGTGAAAGAAGCGAGCGTCGGCCGCGCCTTCACGCTGAGCCGGTTCCATACCCGCGGCCGCGGTCGCGTCGCGCACATCGAGAAGTATTTCAGCAACCTCACGGTCGTCGTGCGCGAGCAAGAGGAAGCGCGCGAGGAGGAGAAGGCTTAATGGGCCAGAAGGTCAATCCGGTCGGGCTCCGGCTCGGCATCAACCGGACCTGGGACTCCCGCTGGTTCGCGCGCCGCGACTACGGGAACCTGCTGCACGAGGATCTGCGGCTTCGGAATTTCCTCAACGACCGCCTGTCGCAGGCGGGCGCCAGCCGCGTCGTGATCGAGCGCGCCGCGAAGAAGACGCGCATCACCATCCACTCGGCCCGGCCCGGCGTCGTGATCGGCAAGAAGGGCGCCGACATCGAGAAGCTCCGGGTCGACATCGCCAAGATGACCAACAGCGAGGTCAGCCTCAACATAATCGAGATCCGCAAGCCCGAGATCGAGGCGAAGCTGATCGCCGAGAGCATCGCCCAGCAGCTCGAGCGCCGCGTGGCGTTCCGCCGGGCGATGAAGCGCGCCGTGCAGTCGGCGATGCGGCTGGGCGCGCTCGGCATCCGCATCAACTGCTCTGGCCGGCTCGGCGGGGCGGAGATCGCCCGCATGGAGTGGTACCGCGAGGGTCGCGTTCCCTTGCACACGCTCCGCGCCGACGTCGATTTCGGCACCGCCACCGCCAAGACCACCTACGGCACCTGCGGCGTCAAGGTCTGGGTGTTCCGCGGCGAGGTGATGGCGCACGACCCGATGGCGCAAGACAAGCGCGCGATGGAAGCGCAGCCCGCAAGGTAGACCGTCATGCTCAGTCCAGCTCGCACCAAGTACCGCAAGGCGCATAAAGGCCGGATCCACGGCAACGCCAAGGGCGGCACGTCGCTCAACTTCGGCAATTGCGGCCTGAAGGCCGTCGAGCCCGGCCGCGTCACGGCGCGCCAGCTCGAGGCCGCACGCCGCGCGATCACGCGGCACATCCGCCGCGTCGGCCGGATCTGGATCCGGATCTTCCCGGACGTGCCGGTCTCCTTGAAGCCCGCCGAGGTCCGCATGGGCTCGGGCAAGGGCAATCCCGAGTTCTGGGTCTGCCGCGTGAAGCCCGGCCGCATCCTCTTCGAGATGGACGGCGTGCCGTCGCAGGTCGCGAACGAGGCCTTCGAGCTCGCGGCGGCGAAGCTGCCGATCGCGACCAAGGTCGTGCGGCGCCTCGGCGAAGGAGCCAGCGCATGAACGCCAAGGACGTGAAGGCCAAGACCACCGACGAGCTCAACGCCGAGCTCGAGCAGCTCACCAAGGAAGTGTTCAATCTGCGCTTCCAGAAGGCGAGCGGCCAGCTCGAGAACACGGCGCGCGTGCGCGACGTCCGCCGCACCATCGCGCGCATCAAGACCGTACTGGGCGAGCGCCAACGCGCCGCGGCCGCGTCCTAAGGAGCCATCAGAAATGCCGAAGCGAGTTCTCCAGGGCGTGGTCGTGAGCGACGTGCAGGACAAGACCGTCGTCGTGCGCGTCGAGCGCCGCGTCATGCACCCCGTCTACAAAAAATACATCATGCGCTCCAAGAAATACGCGGCGCACGACGAGAAGAACGCCTTCAAGGTCGGCGATCTCGTGCGCATCGAGGAGAGCAAGCCGATCTCCAAGAACAAGCACTTCGTGGTGCTGGCAGCCCAGGCACCGTCGGCCGGTGCGATCTCCGACCAGGCCAAGGTCGCCGTCGAGAAGAAGGCGGCGCCGCGCCGCCGCGCCCGCAAGGCCGAGGCGGCGGAGGCGGCCGAGGCCGCGGCGAAGGAGTAGGGCGCCCATGATCCAGATGCAGACCAATCTCGACGTCGCCGACAATTCCGGCGCGCGGCGCGTCCAGTGCATCAAGGTGCTGGGTGGCTCCAAGCGCAAATACGCGACGGTCGGCGACATCATCGTCGTCTCCGTGAAGGACGCGATCCCGCGCGGTCGCGTGAAGAAGGGTGACGTGCACCAGGCGGTGATCGTGCGCACGGCGAAGGAGATCCGCCGGCCCGATGGCACCGCGATCCGCTTCGACCGCAACGCCGCGGTGCTGATCAGCAAGCAGGGCGAGCCGATCGGGACCCGCATCTTCGGGCCGGTCACCCGCGAGCTGCGCGCGCGCAAGTTCATGAAGATCGTCTCCTTGGCGCCGGAGGTGCTCTGAGCCATGGCGAAGCTCAAGATCAAGAAGGGCGACAAGGTCGTGGTCATCACCGGCCGCGACAAGGGCAAGACCGGCGAGGTGAAGCAGGTCCTCCCCGCGGAGAGCCGCGTGGTCGTCGACGGCGTCAACATGGTGAAGCGCCACACGGCGCCGTCCGCCGGCAACGCCGGCGGCATCGTGGAGAAAGAGGCGTCGATCCACATCTCCAACATCGCCTACGTCGACCCCAAGACCGATAAGCCGACCCGGATCGGCTACAAGACGCTCGAGGACGGCAAGAAGGTTCGCTACGCCAAGCGGTCCGGCGAGATCATCGACGCCTGAAGCGAGGAGCCATGACGCGTCTCAAAGAGCATTACGACACGGTGGTGCGGCCCGCGCTGATGAAGGAGTTCGGCTACACGAACGTCCTTCAGGTGCCGCGCCTCGACAAGATCGTCGTCAACATGGGCGTCGGCGAGGCCGTGCAGGACGTGAAGAAGGTCGATGCGGCCGCGAAGGAGCTCGCGGCCATTACCGGCCAGAAGCCGATCGTCACGCGCGCGAAGAAGTCGATCGCCACCTTCAAGCTGCGCGAGAACCTGCCGATCGGTTGCAAGGTGACGCTCAGGAAGCAGCGCATGTACGAGTTCCTGGACCGGCTGATCAACATCGCGCTGCCGCGCGTGCGCGATTTCCGCGGTGTGTCGCCCAAGAGCTTCGACGGCCGCGGCAATTACGCGATCGGCCTCAAGGAGCAGCTGGTGTTCCCGGAGATCAATTACGACCAGGTCGATGCCACCCGCGGCATGGATATCATCATCGTGACCACTGCACGGACGGACAAGGAAGGCAAGGCGCTGCTCGCCGGCTTCTCCATGCCGTTCGTCAACTGAGGCCGAGAGGTTCCTCTCATGGCGAAGACGAGCTCGATCGAGAAGAACAAGCGGCGCCAGAAGCTGGCGAAGCGCTTCGATGCGAAGCGCAAGCGCCTCAAGGCGATCGCCAACGACATGAATCTGACGCCGGAGGAGCGCTTCGCCGCGCGCCTCAAGCTCTCGGAGCTGCCACGGAACTCCTCGCCCGATCGCTACCGCGTACGGTGCGAGCTCTCGGGGCGGCCGCGCGGCAATTATCGCAAGTTCAGGCTGTCGCGCATCGCGCTGCGCGAGCTGGCCTCCACCGGGCAGATCCCCGGCATGGTCAAGTCGAGCTGGTAAGGGAGACGCGCCTTATGTCGATGAGCGATCCTCTCGGGGATATGCTGAGCCGGATCCGGAACGGCCAGCGGGCCCACAAGCCCGTGGTGCGGTCCCCGGCCTCCAAGATCCGCGCCAACGTGCTCGAAGTGCTGCAGCGCGAGGGTTACATCCGCGGCTACAGCCGCGAGGAGCTGCGCCCCGGCGTCAGCGAGCTCGCGATCGAGCTCAAGTACGTCGAGGGCGAGCCTGTGATCCGCGAGATCTCGCGGGTCTCGACCCCTGGCCGCCGCATCTATTCGCGGATCGCCGACCTGCCGCGCATCTACAACGGGCTCGGCATCGCGATCCTGTCGACGCCGCGAGGCGTCATGTCGGACAACGAGGCCCGCGCCGCCAATGTCGGCGGCGAGGTCCTCTGCCGCGTATTCTGAGGCACACGATGTCGCGCGTTGGCAAGCATCCCGTCAGCATCCCGCAGGGCGTCACGGTGGACATCGCGGGCCAGATCCTCACCGCCAAGGGCAAGCTCGGCACGCTCAAGCTCGTGGTGGGCGGCGACGTCTCGGCCGTGGTCAAGGACGGCAAGGTCGTGGTGACGCCCAAGGCCGAGACCAAGCGCGCGCGCATGCAGTGGGGCACCACGCGCGCGCTCGTCAACAACATGGTGAACGGCGTCTCCAAGGGATACTCCGTCGGGCTCGAGATCAACGGGGTCGGCTATCGCGCGGCGGTGCAGGGCAAGACCCTCAACCTGCAGCTCGGGTTCAGCCACGAGATCAACTTCCCGATCCCCGACGACATCAAGATCACCTGTGAGAAGCCGACCTCGATCACGATCGCCGGCGCCGATCGCCAGCGCGTAGGCGAAGTGGCGGCAAAGCTCCGCGGCATGCGCAAGCCGGAGCCCTACAAGGGCAAAGGCATCAAGTACGACACCGAGACGATCCGCCGCAAGGAAGGCAAGAAGAAGTAACGGGAACAGAGCCCATGCAGACCAAATCCAAGCGCCTCTTCGGCCGCCGCCAGGAGCGGGTGCGCCACAAGCTCGGACGGTCCGCCAAGGACCGGCCGCGGCTCTCGGTGTTCCGCTCGTCGCTGCACATCTATGCGCAGGTGATCGACGCGACGGACGGCCGCATCCTCGCCTCGGCCTCCACGGTCGACAAGGCGCTGAAACCGTCACTGAAGACCGGCGCCAACAAGGAAGCGGCGCAGGCGGTCGGCAAGCTGGTCGCCGAGCGCGCGATCGCCGCGGGCGTCAAATCCGTGGTGTTCGACCGCGGCGGCTACATCTTCCATGGCCGGGTGAAGGCCCTGGCCGACGCCGCCCGCGAGGGCGGCCTCACCTTCTAGGAAAGACGCGACATGGCAACCTCGGAAACCGGCGGCCCGAGAACGCGTGAAGGCGGGGGCGACCGCCCGCGCCGCGGACGCGGCGGCGATCGTGGCCCGAGAGACCGCGATCGCGGCGGCGACCGCGAGGACAGCGAATTTGTCGAGAAGCTGGTCGGCATCAACCGCGTCGCCAAGGTGGTGAAGGGCGGCCGGCGCTTCGGGTTCGCGGCGATTGTGGTGGTGGGCGACAGGAAGGGCCGGGTCGGCCATGGCTCCGGCAAGGCACGCGAGGTACCGGAGGCGATCCGCAAGGCGACGGAGCAGGCGCGTCGCAACATGGTGCGCATTCCGCTTCGAGAGGGCCGCACGCTCCATCACGACATCATCGGCTATTACGGTGCCGGCGAGGTCGTGCTGAAGGCGGCGCCGCAGGGTACCGGTATCATCGCGGGCGGCCCGATGCGCGCGATCTTCGAGGCGCTGGGCGTGCAGGACGTGGTGGCGAAGTCGGTCGGCACCTCCAACCCGCACAACATGATCAAGGCCACCTTCGAGGCGCTGCAGCGGTCGGTGAGCCCGCGCTCGGTGGCGGCCCGGCGCGGCAAGAAGGTGAGCGACATCCTCCGCGGCCGCGAAGTGACGGACGCTCGGGAGTAAGCCATGGCCGACAACGAAAAGAAGCCCGCGGCGGACGCCAAGAAGAAGGCGCCCAAGGCCGAGGTTGCGAAGAAAGAGCCGAAGAAGGCGGCGGCCAAAAAGCCGGTCGCGGAGGCAGCGCCTGCCGCAGCACCGGCTCCAGCAGCGCCCGTGGCGAAGGCCAAGGTCGCGGCGCCCAAGGCGGAACCCAAGCCCAAGCGGGTGCCCGAGAAGACCGTGAAAGTGACGCAGGTGCGCAGCCCGGCCGGGCGCTACGCCTATCAGCGGGCGACGCTGCGCGGGCTCGGGCTCGACCGGATCAACCGGAGCAGCGTGCTCGAGGATACGCCCGCGGTGCGCGGCATGATCGCGCGCGTGCAGCACCTCGTGCGGATCGATCCTGCCGCCTGACGCTCGGCGGTATATTGATTTCTTGATTGATGGTGGCGGCTCATGAAGCTCAACGAGATCCGGGATAACGAAGGCGCGCATTATCGCTATAAGCGCGTCGGCCGCGGCATCGGCTCCGGCAAGGGCAAGACCAGCGCGCGTGGCGGCAAGGGCCAGACCGCGCGCACCGGCGTGGCACTCAACGGCTTCGAGGGCGGACAGACCCCGCTCCATCGCCGGTTACCCAAGCGCGGCTTCGGCCGGGTGCCCTTCCAGCTGGACTATCACATCGTGAACCTCGGGCGCCTGCAGGTGGCGCTCGACGCCGGCAAGCTCAAGGCCGACGCGCCGGTCAATGGCGCCGCGCTGGTGGCGGCGGGCGTGCTCCGCCGCGTCGGCGACGGCGTGCGCCTGCTGGCCAAGGGCGAGCTCAAGGTGGCGCTGACCCTCGAGGTCGCGGGCGCCTCCAAGTCCGCGATCGCCGCGGTGGAGAAGCTCGGCGGCAAGGTGATCCTGCCCCCAGCGCCGGCGAAGCCGGAGAAGAAGGAAGCGCCCGCGAAATCGTGAGGGCGCATCCCCATATATTCCGAGCCGTAGTGCGAGGGATGGACTAGATGGCCTCAGCAGCCGAGCAACTCGCGTCGAACCTCAATCTCGGTGCCTTCGCCAAGGCGACCGAGCTCAAGAAGCGGATCTGGTTCACCCTGGGCGCGCTGGTGATCTACCGGCTCGGGACCTACATCCCGCTGCCCGGCATCGACCCGCAGATCCTCTCCGAGATCTTCAAGAGCCAGAGCGGCGGGCTCCTCGACATCTTCGACATGTTCTCGGGCGGCGCGCTCGGTCGCATGACCATCTTCGCGCTCACGATCATGCCGTACATCTCGTCATCGATCATCATCCAGCTCCTGACGGCGGTGTCGCCCACCCTCGAGGCGCTCAAGAAAGAGGGCGAGGTCGGCCGCAAGAAGCTCAACCAGTACACGCGCTACGGAACCGTCTTGCTGGCGGCGGTGCAGGCCTACGGGATCGCGGTGGGTCTCGAGGCATCCGGCCGCGGCGGCTCTTTCGGCTCGCCGGTGATCGATCCCGGCCTGTTCTTCCGGCTCACCACCGTGGTGACGTTGACGGGCGGCACCGTGTTCCTGATGTGGCTCGGCGAGCAGATCACGGCGCGTGGCGTCGGCAACGGCATATCCCTCATCATCTTCACCGGTATCGTCGCGCGCATGCCCTCGGCGCTGGCCCAGCTCCTCGAGCTCGGCCGGACTGGCTCGCTCTCGGCCTTCGTCATCATCGTGTTCTTCGTCGGCGCGATCGCCGTGATCACCTTCATCGTGTTCATGGAGCGCGCGCAGCGGCGCATACTCGTGCAGTATCCGAAGCGCCAGGTCGGCAACAAGATGTTCGGCGGCGAAGCCTCGCACCTGCCTTTGAAGCTCAACAGCTCCGGCGTGATCCCGCCGATCTTCGCCTCCTCTCTGCTGCTGCTGCCCTCCACCATCGCGAATTTCGCGCCGCCCGACAGCTTCCTCGCGGACGTGAAGATCTGGCTGCAGCCGGGCTCGGTCGTGCACATGTCGCTCTACGCGATCCTGATCATCTTCTTCTGCTTCTTCTATACGGCGATCGTGTTCAACCCCGCCGAGACCGCCGAGAACCTCCGCAAATACGGCGGATTCGTTCCGGGCATCCGTCCCGGCAAGAACACCGCCGATTACCTCGACTACGTGCTGAGCCGGCTCACCGTCGTCGGCGCGCTCTATCTGACCTTGGTCTGCTTGCTGCCGGAGTATCTGATCTCCGAGTTCTCGCTCCCGTTCTACTTCGGCGGCACCAGCCTCTTGATCGTGGTGAGCGTCACCATGGACACGGTGGCGCAGATCCACTCGCACCTCCTCGCGCACCAATACGAGGGCCTGATCAAGAAGGCGAAGCTCCGCGGGAGACGCGGGTGAACATCATCCTGCTGGGGCCGCCCGGCGCCGGCAAAGGAACTCAGGCGAAGCGGCTCGAGGAAGCGCACAAGCTGGTACAGCTCTCGACCGGCGACATGCTCCGCGCCGAGCGTGCGTCCGGGAGCGAGCTCGGCCGCAAGGTGCAGGCGATCATGGACAAGGGCGCCCTGGTCTCCGACGACATCATGATCGCCATGATCGAGAAGCGGATCGGCGCGCCCGGCTGCGCGAGCGGCTTCATCCTCGACGGCTTCCCGCGCACCGTGCCCCAAGCCGAGGCGCTCGACGCGATGCTGGCCCGCAAGAAGCTCAAGCTCGATTTCGTGATCGAGCTCGCGGTCGACGAGGACGTGCTGGTCGACCGCATCGACGGCCGCTTCTCCTGTGCCAAGTGCGGCGCCAGCTACCATGACCGCAACAAGCGGCCGAAGGTCGCCGGCGTCTGCGACGTCTGCGGCTCCACCAATTTCGTCCGTCGCGCCGACGACAACGCTGAGACCGTGAAGGCGCGCCTCGCCGCCTACCACGCCCAGACCGCGCCGATCCTGCCCTATTACCGCGCCAGGGGAATCCTCCGCCAGGTCGACGGCATGGCCGACATCGCCGAAGTAACCCGGCAGATCGAGGCTATACTCAGGGGCTGAGGTCTCGAGGTTCCCTGCGTTCGGTGCAAATCGATCTCGGCCCGCGACAGATTGACGCAGTCCAGGTCGGCGCGTTGAAGCATCTCGGCGGGTCGAAAAAACCCAGGTGTGATAAGCACTAAGAAGCCACCCGGCCCCGGTTGACTTCGGAAATTATGTTTCTATAATGCGCGCCCTCGGCTTCCGGCGCCGACGAGCGGCATTGCCCGAAAACCCTTGAGATAACGAGGAGAAGCGCTCTTGGCGCGTATCGCTGGCGTCAACATTCCGAGCCAAAAGCGAGTCCCGATCGGGCTCATGTACATCCACGGTATCGGCCGGACCTCGGCCGAGAAAATCTGCAAGAACCTTGGCATCGATCAGCAGCGGCGCGTGCACGAGCTGACCGAGGACGAGGTGATGCGCATCCGCGAGATGATCGACCGCGAGTACCAGGTCGAGGGCGACCTGCGTCGCACCGTCGCGATGAACATCAAGCGGCTGATGGACCTCGGCTGCTATCGGGGCCTGCGCCACCGCAAGGGGCTCCCGGTGCGGGGCCAGCGTACCCACACCAACGCGCGCACAAGAAAAGGGCCGGCACGGCCGATCGCGGGCAAGAAACCCGTCGTCAAGAAGTAGACCGCTACCGCTTACGGGGACGAGGACAGAGACATGGCGACGAGTCAGAAGCCAGCTGCCGCTGCTGCCGCTGCTGCCGCACCGGCCGCTTCCACGGGCGCAGCG
>DATEGF010000031.1:0-2943 GCA_035280245.1 Allostellaceae bacterium | reverse complement strand
TCCTGCGGCGGCCTCGCGCCGACCGCGCACAGAAGCATGTCGCCCGGTCCGCCCGCTAAACCGATTGACACCCACAGCCCCAATCACAGAAGGATGAGGGGCATTGGTGATGCACAAAGAAACGCCCTCATCCTGAGCAAGCGACCCGAAGGGGAGCGCGTCGAAGGACACACCGATACCTGGGCCGCGGCGCGCGCCTAGAAGAATTTCAGATAGCGCGTCTTCTCCCAGTCGGTGACGTGGCTGCTGTAGTTGCGCCACTCCTCGCGCTTGTAGTCGAGCCAGGCCGTGAACATCTTTGCGCCCATCACCTGCTTCGAGAGCGGATCGGCCTCGAATGCGTCGAGCGCCTCCTCGAGCGAGCGCGGCAGCATGGTCACGCCGAGCTTGGCGAGCTCCTCGGCCGTCTTCAGATACATGTTGTCGTGATGGGGCTCCCCGGGATCGAGGTTCTGCTCGATGCCCTCGAGGCCTGCCGCCATCACCATGGCGATGCCGAGATAGGGATTGCAGGCGCTGTCCGCGACGCGCAGCTCGACGCGGCCGCCCGCCAGCGGTATCCGCAGCGTATTGGTGCGATTGTTGCCGCCGTAGCAGACGAACACGGGCGCCCAGGTGAAGCCGGAGGTGCTGCCGCGGATGATCAGCCGCTTGTAGCTGTTGACGGTCGGCGCGACCATGGCGCAGATCGCCGGTAGGTGCCGCAACACACCTGCGATGAATTTGTAGCCGAGCGCCGAGATCTTGTTGCCGCGCGCGTCTTTCGCCGCGGTGAACAGGTTCCGGCCGTCCGAGACCGAGGCGAGCGACATGTTGAGATGCGCGCCGCTGCCGGCACGATCGGGAAACGGCTTCGGCATGAAGGAGGCGAAGGCGCCGTGCCTGCGGGCGATCTCGTGCGCCATCCGGCGGAAGAACACGAAGCGGTCCGCCATCACCAGGCCGTTGGCGTAGTTGAAATCGATCTCGAACTGCCCGATCCCGTCCTCGTGGTCGAAGGAGTAGACGTCCCAGCCGAGGCCGTTCATGGCCTGCACGAGCTCGCCGAGCCAAGTGAGATTGTCGAGCACGCGCGAGACGTCGTAAGCGGGCTTCGCCAGATTGGCGCGGTCGCTGACCGGGACGTAGCCACCACCTTCGGCGTCGCGCAGCACGAAGAATTCCGCCTCCATGCCGCAGTTGAGATCGAAGCCCATCGAGCGGCCCTTCGCGAGCACCCGCTTCAAGATGGTTCGGCTGCAGGCCTCGAATGGCTTGCCCTCGTACCAGAGATCGCTCGCGAACCACGCGACCTCCGGCTGCCACGGCTGCACCGTGCATGAGGCGGGGTCCGGATGCGCCGACACTTCCTCGTCGTTGACGTCCTGGGGAACACCATCGAGCGCCGCTCCCGTGCAGAGCTCGGATCCCTCCAGCATCTGCCGCAGATGCGCGACGGGGACGACCTTGCCCTTGGATACGCCGTGCATGTCCACGTAACTCGCGAGCAGATACTGCACGCCGCGGCCAAGCAGCGTCTGCTCGAGGGTTCCCATATCGCTAGAAATTTTGTCCATTTCGCCCCCAATTTGCACAACCGCACAGAACCAATCGTCCCCGAGTGGCGAGCTCGATCATGCGGGATTTACGTATTTCAGACTACACGAACGCCTTTCGGAGCCGGGGGAATTCGATATCATCACGGGAGGTGAACAACAATGCAAACTGACTCCGTTGCCGTCCGCCGCGACCCCCTGCTGCAGCCGCTGCAGATCAAACATGTGCGGCTCAAGAACCGTGTCATGAGCACCAGCCACGCCGCGGGCCTCGAGCTCGACGGCATGCCGGTGGAGCGTTACCAGGCCTATCACGAGGGCAAGGCGCGCGGCGGCATCGCGCTCACCATGTTCGGCGGCTCCTCCAACGTGGCGCCGGATTCGCCGAATGTGTTCCGCCAGCTCAATGTCGGCGTCGATCAGGTCATTCCCTATCTTCAGCAATTCTCCGCGCGCATCCACGCGCACGGCGCGGCGCTCATGTGCCAGATCACTCATCTGGGCCGGCGCGGCGAGCCCTACGCCTCGAATTGGCTGCCGACCATCGCGCCCTCGCCGGTGCGCGAGACCCTCCACCGCAGCTTCCCCAAGGAGATGGACGAGAACGACGTTCGGCGCGTGGTGAAGGCGTTCGGCGCGGCGGCGCGGCGCTGCAAGGACGGTGGCCTCGATGGCATCGAGACGCTGGCGGGCGGGCACCTCATCGGGCAGTTCCTCTCGCCCAAGACGAATCTGCGCACTGACGGTTTTGGCGGCTCGCTCGCCAATCGTTGCCGCTTCGGCCTCATGGTCTTCGAGGAGATCCGCCGGCGAGTCGGAGACGATTTCCTCGTGGGCTTCCGCTACGTCGTGGACGAAGGCCGGTCGGCGGGGGACATGGGCTTCGACGAGTGCGTGGCGATCGCCCAGGTGTTCGAGCGCACGGGCTGCCTCGATTTCTTCAACGCCATCTACGGACGGATGGACACCGAGATCGGCCTCGCGGTCGACAACATGCCGGGCATGGCCTCGCCGATCGCGCCGTGGCTGAAGCGTGTCGGCGAGTTCAAGCGCGAGGTCAAGCTGCCGGTATTCCACGCCGCGCGCATCGCCGATATCGCGACCGCCCGCCATGCCATCCGCGAGGGCCTGCTGGACATGGTGGCGATGACCCGGGCCCACATCGCCGATCCCAATATCGTGGCCAAGCTCGAGGCCGGCCAGGAGGAGCGCATCCGCCCATGCGTCGGCGCCACCCATTGCCAGTCGCAGTACCGGCCGCACTGCATCCACAATCCCTCGACCGGGCGCGAAGCGGCGCTGCCGCAGGTGATCGAGCGCGCGGCCCGGCCCGGCCGGCGTGTCGTGGTGGTGGGCGGCGGGCCCGCGGGTCTCGAGGCCGCGCGCGTCTTGGCCGAGTGCGGTCACC
>DATEGF010000030.1:0-13781 GCA_035280245.1 Allostellaceae bacterium | reverse complement strand
GGCGCTGCTGGGGCTGCACCCTCACCCTCCCGGCGCGATGCGCCGGACCCCTCCCTCTCCCGCCCGAGCGCGAGAGAGGGGCCCAATCGCCCCTCGCCCACAGAGTGGGAGAGGGTGGACCGGGCGGAGCCCGGGCCGGGTGAGGGTGGTCCGCTCATTGGCGGCGGTGTCCTCGAAAGCGAGCCAGTCCGGCGTCCCAGAGGTCGAGCACCCCGCCCCTCGCACCCAGTGCCACCGCGATGAGCAGGACCCCGATCCCCGTCGACCAATAGACCGGGAATTGCTCGGCGAGCTGGTCCTGCGCCAGCATGTAGAGCGGCACGCCCACGAAGGCGCCATAGAGCCGTCCGGCGCCGCCGAGGATCAGCATGATCACCACCGTGCCCGAGCGAGCGAAACTCAACACCTCCAGCGACACGAACTGCTCGGTCTGCGCGAGGAGCGCGCCGGCGATACCGGAGAGCGCGGCCGCGATCGCATAGGCGGTGACCAGCCGGCGCAGCACCGGCGAGCCGATCGCGTGCATGCGGGCGACGCTCTCGCGGATGCCCGTCAGCGACCGCCCGAAGGGCGAATGCACGATCGCCCGCACGACGAGCCAAGCCAGGAACAGGACCACCAGCGCATAGACGTAAGAGGTGCGCCGGAAGATGTCGAAGCGGAACAAGTCGAGGATCGGCGCAATGGTGACACCCTGGAGCCCGTCGGCGCCGCCCGTCCAGGCGCCCGCCTTGTTGGCGCCCTCGCGAATCATCTCGGCGACCACCAGGGTCAGCATGAGGAGCGTCAGCCCCTCGGTTCGCAGCAGGATGAGGCCGGTGATCGCACCGACCACCGCCGCGACCGCGCCCGCCGCGACCAAGCCGCTCAATGGCTCGGTCCAGCCGTGCACCGCGAGGATCCCCGCGGTATAGGCGCCGATGCCGAAGAACGCGGCTTGGCCCAGCGTGACCACGCCGCCGTAGCCCAGGATGAGGTCGAGCGAGAGCGCGAACAGGATTGCGATGAGGATCTGCGTCCCGAGTGCCAGATACTCGGGGAAGACGAAGAAACAGGCGACGGCGATGATCCACGGCAGCAGCTCGGAGAGCCGCAGGCGATGCCGCCGCGAGAGCTCCGCGATCGCCGCTGCCGGCGCGCTCGTGAGCGCCGTCACCGCGCGCGCCCGAAGAGGCCGTGCGGTCGCCAGAGCAGCACGGCCAAGGTCATCGCATAGATGAAGAACGCACCGAATTCCGGTCGCAGATACTTGAAGGCGATATCGGCGGTACCGAGCGCCAAGGCCGCGATGAACGGACCCTTGATGCTGCCGAGCCCGCCGACCGCGACCACGATCAGGAAGTAGACGAGGTGCTCGAGCGCATAGTCGGGATCGAGCGCGAGAATGTCCGCGCCGAGCGCGCCGCCCAGGCCCGCGAGCGCGCTCCCGAGCGCGAAGGTGAGGGTGAAGAGCCGGCTGGTGTTGATCCCCACCGACTGCGCCATGCGCCGATTGTCGGCGGCGGCGCGCACCTGAGCGCCGAACCGCGTGCGCTCGAGCCCGAGCCAGAGCAGCGTCACCAGGACGGCGCCAGAGACGATCAGGAAGCTCCGATAGGCCGGGAAGGTGCGGAACCAGAGGTCGAACTCGCCCTGGAGATAGCTCGGCGGCCTGAGCGGCTGCGAGAGCGGACCCCAGATCCATCGTGCCGCCGCGGTCGCGACGAAGATGAGTCCGATCGTGAACAGCACTTGATTGAGCTCGGTGCTGCCGTAGAGCCGGCTGTAGAGGGTCCGCTCCAGCACCATGCCCAAGAGGCCGCCCACGAGCGCCGCGGCCAGGAGCGCCAATGGGAAGGGCACCTGTGCTTGGTTCATCAACGTGATCGCGACATAGCCGCCGACGGCCGCGAAGGCGCCGTGTGCCAGGTTCACGAATCCCATGAGGCCCATGGTGATCGAGAGCCCGACCGACACGATGTAGAGCACCATCGCGAAGGCGAGGCCGTGGAACGCGATGCTAACGGCGGAGTCGAGGGCGGCGTCCATGCTGGATGGGCTCGCTAGCCGCGACCGCTCCGAATCTGCAGCGCACTTCCCACCCGTGCCTCCCCTGGCCCTGTCCCGGCGCCACCTTAGCGGCGTGCCTTATCCACGCAATGATCGGTGATGCCGATTATCGGTGCAACGGAGTTCTCCAGGGATCGAGCTGCCGGGACACCTTGGCCGGGAACCAGCAATGCCGCAAGCACTCCGGCGTGACCCCAACCGATGCCTCTGGTAGAAGCGTCGGAGGCGGAGGCCAATCACATGCGGGGATGGAGCCGCGCGATTGCCGTGGCGGTTGCCGCGCTGACGGTGATGGCGGGCATCGCTCGAGGCGCCGAGCCCCTGAAAGTGCGCGCGGGCTGGGTGGTGGCGCCCGCGACCATGACCCCGATCCTGTTCGCCGACCCAAGCATCCTCAAACACTATGGCGTCTCCTACGTGGTGGAGCCGATCCACTTCGGGTCGACCTCGCCGGAGATCACCGCGCTCGCCACGGGCGATCTCGACATCGCCTCGCTCGCCTTCTCGTCCTTCGGCGCCGCGGTGCTGAACGGCCACATGGAGGACCTGCGCGTCGTCGCCGACGGCTTCCAGGACGGGGTCGAGGGGCGCTACACCGGCGACTACCTCGTGCTCAAGGAGAGCCCGATCAAGACTATCGAGGACTTGAAGGGCAGGACGGTTGCGTCGAACGGCATCGGCGGAGCGACCGACATGGGGATCCGCGCGCTATTGCGACAGCACGGACTCGAGGACAAGCGCGATTACACGGTGGTCGAGGCGCAGTTCCCGAGCATGCGCGCCATGTTGGAGCAGCGCAAAGTCGACCTCGTGGGCGTCGTGCCGCCCTTCGCCTACGACCCGCATTTCAAGGACACCGCCCGTGTCTTGTTCCGGATGAAGGACGGTCTCGGCACTACGCAGATGATCGTGATCACCGCGCGGGCCGGCTTCCTGGAGCAGAACCGCGCCGTGCTCTACGATTTCTTCGAGGATTTCGTGCGCGCGCTGCACTGGTATCTCGATCCCGCGCACCGGGACGCGGCGATCGAGATCGTCGCGAGCTTCACCAAGCAGCCGAAAGAGCTCTTCGCGAGCTATCTCTTCACCAACACAGATTACTATCGCGATCCAGACGCGCGGCCGAACCTGGACGCGCTTCAGCGCAATCTCGATGTCCAGCGGGAGCTGGGGTTCCTGCCGGGCGCGCTCGATGCGCGGGCGCACGCCGACCTTTCTTTCATCGAGGAAGCAGCGAAGCGGCTGAAGTGATCAGACCAGGACGTCGAGGGATTGGCCGCGATCCTGGCGCGTCTCGGCGTCGGCCGAGCGCTCGCGCGAGCGCCCCTTGGTCAAGGTCTCCGTCCCTTCACGGCTCGCCGTGACCTTGCGGGCGGGCTGCGCCGCTTGGGCACGCTCCGCCTGCGGCAACGTCGGTGCGGGCGTCACCGGGTTGGGGGGTATCGGAGCTTGGCCGAGCGGGATCTGCATCGCGGAATATGGTTAATTTTCAGCAACTTATTATATCGCTAATCCGGGTCGCTGAAAACCGCCATTGCCTAGAAAGTAGCGATAAGGCCGCTCATCGCCGGCGTGCCAGCGCTGCGACGCCAGGGAGCTCGCGGCCCTCGAGCCATTCGAGGAACGCGCCGCCGGCGGTCGAGACGTAGCTCAGATCGTTTGTGACGCCCGCCTGGGCGAGTGCCGCCACGGTGTCGCCGCCACCGGCGACGCTCAGCAGCCGCTTTCCCCGCGTAAGCTCGGCGACGCGCTTGGCGATCCCAACGGTGCCGCGTTCGAAGGGCGGTGTCTCGAAGGCGCCCACTGGGCCGTTCCAGACCAGCGTCTTGCTGGCCTCGAGCTTGGCGCCGATCGCGGCCACCGTTTTCGGGCCGATGTCGAGGATCATTGCGTCCTTGGGCACGCTCGAGATCGCGACCGTCTCTGTCGTGGTATTCGCTTTGAACTCGCGCGCCACCACCGCGTCGACCGGCAGGACAACCTCGCAGCCGCTCGCCTTCTCGAGCACGCCGCGGGCGGTCTCCGCCATGTCGCGCTCCGAGAGCGACTTCCCGACCTCGACACCGCGCGCGAACAGCAGCGTATTCGCCATCGCGCCGCCGATCACCAGCACGTTCACCTTGCGCACCAGGAAATTCAGCAGGTCGAGCTTGGTCGAGACCTTGGCGCCGCCGACCAGCGCCAGGACGGGGCGCTCGGGCGTCTCGAGTGCCGCGCCGAGCGCCTCGAGCTCCGCCTGCATGAGCCGCCCCGCGGCGGCGGGCAGCAGATGCGCGAGGGCCTCGGTCGACGCATGCGCGCGATGGGCGGCGGAGAAAGCATCGTTCACGTAGAGATCGCCGAGCGCCGCAAGCGCGCGGGCGAAACCGGGGTCGTTCTTCTCCTCCTCGGAATGGAAGCGGAGGTTCTCCACGAGTGCGACATCGCCGGGCTTCATGGCGGTCACCACGCGCTCGGCCGCCGACCCGATGCAGTCGGTGGCGAATGCCACTGGCTTGCCGCCGAGCGCGCGGCTCAGCGGCTCGACCAGAGGCTTGAGCGAGAGGGCCCGGTCAGGCTTGCCCTGCGGCCGGCCGAAATGGGAGAGCGCGATCACCTTCGCACCCTTGTCGCTGAGCTCTCGGAGCGTCGGTGCCGCGCGCTCGATGCGCGTCGCATCCGTCACGCGGCCGTCCTTGATGGGCACATTGAAATCGACACGGACGAGCACGCGCTTTCCCAGGGGGGCGAGGTCGTCGAGAGTGCGGAAATCGGGCATTGGATGGCTGCCGAGAAGTTGTGCGCGGGCGTTCTGCCCGAGCCCGAGAGCCCGGTCAATTCGTCGATCCGACGCGGCTCCGGCGGAGGCCCGGCGTCACATCACGGAAGGTCGGAGCGCCGATACCGCTCAGGCGTCGTTGGGCGGAACCCAGGGGACGCGCTGCACCTCGATCCCCTCCTCGGTGAGCTCGCGGTGCTCGGCGTCGGTCGCCTCGCCGTAGATGCCGCGCTTGTCGCCCTCGCCCTTGTGGATCTTGCGCGCCTCATCGGCGAATTTGTTGCCGACGTATTCGCAGTTGGATTCGACGTGCTTGCGGACCTGCTGGAGCATGCGCCGGATATCGGCGGGCGAGGGCTCGCTCTTGCTCCGAGCGAGCCGCGGCGCCATCGGCGCTTTCTCGATCTCCGTGTCGCCGCACTGCGGGCACGCGATCTCGCCGGCGGTCGATTGCGCCTCATAGGTGGCGCCGTCGCGGAACCACGCCTCGAACTCGTGATCGGCGCTGCAGCGAAGTGAAAACAGGATCATGTGCGCGCTTGCCTCTGGCCTTATGGCATAAACTCTGCCGGTAAACAGGTGGTTTAGCAATCTTCGCGTTCAAGTGCCAAATTCCGGCCATGCATCCCCTCGACGTACCACCATCTCTTTGGATTCTAAGGTTTTTGCCCCTCTTGCGAAGCGGTGATCGGGTGCTGGATCTGGCCGCCGGTGGAGGCCGGCACACCGCGTTGCTGCGGGATCGCGGTCACCGCGTCGTGGCGGCCGATCGCGATACGGCGGCCCTCGGGAGGCGCTTCGGCGGCGATCCTGCGGTCGAGATCGTGACGGTCGATCTGGAGGACGGTCGCCCCTGGCGCCTCGGCGGGGATTTCGCCGGCATCGTCGTGACCAACTATTTTCATCGCCCGCTCTTCGCGTCGATCGTGGAGGCGTTGGCGCTGGGCGGCGCTGTCCTCTACGAGACCTTCATGCTCGGCAACGAGCGGTTCGGGAGGCCCAGCAATCCCGATTTCCTTGTACGTCCTGGTGAGCTGCTCGCGGCTTTCGGAGGGGCGCTCACGGTGGTCGCCTTCGAGCAGGGCATCGTCGACGACCCGCGGCCGGCGGCGATCCAGCGGATCGCCGCGGTGAAAGGGCCGGCCGGCGCGCTGCCGACACGAAAATAACACGTCAATCGTGTCGAGCAGCGTGCTGATCGCCCGATCAACAATACAGCCGTATTCACCCATTCTTTACTCGGCGCGTGCATTTTCTCGCGCATGCTCAGCGTCATTACGTGCATTACCGAACAGCACGACCTCCGCCTGGTGGTCCTCGCCGGGCTGATCTGCGGTTTCGGCTGCTACACCGCGCTCGGTCTCCTCGCGCGCGCCGCGGCCGCGAGCGCCAACCGATCCTTCGCCTGGCTCTCCGGCGCGGCGATCGTGTTCGGCAGCGGCGTCTGGGCGACTCATTTCGTCGCCGAGCTTGCCTACAAGCCCGGAGTTCCCACCGGCTATGGCGTCGGCCTGACCGCGCTCTCGATCGTGATCGCGATGGGCATGAGCTGGCTCGGCTTCGCGGCCGTGCATCTTCGTAGGGCCCCGGCGATCGGTGGGGCCATCGTGGGCACCTCGATTGGCTCGATGCATTACACCGGCATGGCGGCACTCAGCGTGCCCGCCGACGTGCACTGGCACACCGGCTACGTGGCGGCGTCGCTGCTGATCGGCATCGTGTTCGGCGCCATCGCCCTTAAGGTCAATTCGCGCCTCATGGACTGGCGACACCGCGCGGCCGGCGCGACCTTGCTGGTGCTGGCGATCGTCGCCCTGCACTTCACCGCGATGACCGCCGTCACCCTGGTGCCGAATCCGCTCGTCCAAATGTCATCTCAAGTCCTCGATCCCGAGTGGATGGCGGTGGCGATCGCGGCGGTGACCGTCATGATCGTCGGCCTGGCGCTCTTCGGCTCGGTGGTGGATCGGCACCTCGCCGAGCGTGCCGAGCGCGAGGCCACGCGGTTGCGCCGTCACATCACCGAGCTCGAGGCGACCAAATCCGAGCTCGAGGCGACCGCCCGTGACCTCGAGGCGGCGCTTGGCGAAGCCGCGAGCGCCAGCCAAGCGAAGTCGCAGTTCCTCGCCGCGATGAGCCACGAGCTGCGCACGCCCCTCAACGCTATTATCGGCTTCTCGGAGATCCTGGCGCAGGAGATGTTCGGATCGCTCGGCAGCCCGCGCTACAGGGACTATGCCGGCACCATCCAGAGCAGCGGCAAGCATCTGCTGGGGCTGATCAACGACATTCTTGATTTCTCCAAGCTCGACGCCGGGGCGCTCGAACTCGATGAGCAGGCGGTCGACCTCACCGCCATCGCGCGCGAGTCCACCAAGATGCTCGCGACGCAGGCGGCCGAGGCGCAGGTCCGCGTGCACGAGCACCTGGACCCGAACCTCCCGGGCTTGATGGCGGACCCGCGGCGCGTGCGCCAGATCGTGCTCAACCTGCTCGCGAACGCCGTGAAGTTCACGCCGGCCGAGGGCGAGGTGCGGGTCAGCACGTGCCGCACCGAAGCGGGCATCGCGCTCGCCGTCTCCGACACTGGCATCGGCATCGCGGCCACGGACATTCCGAAAGCGCTGGAGCGCTTCGGTCAGGTTGACAATCGGTTGGCGCGCAAATACGAGGGCACCGGCCTCGGCTTGCCGCTCTCGAAGCGCCTCGCCGAGCTGCACGGCGGTACGCTCGAGCTCGAGAGCGAGGTCGGCCAGGGCACCACGGTCACCGTGACATTCCCGACCTATCGTCTGGTCGGCGAGAAGGTCGCCGCCTAGCTACTCCGCCGCCATCGGCTTCTTGACGGCCGCGGGCGGCGCAAACGCACGGTCGTGCGTCAACGCCGGCACCTGCCGGCGCGCTTCCAGCACCTTCGCCGGGTCGATCTCAGCGACGATGAAGCCGACGCTTTCCTCGGCTTCGGCGAGCACCTCGCCCCAGGGCGCGACGATCAGCGAGTGGCCATAGGTCCGGCGGCCCGTGGCGTGCTCGCCCCATTGCGCCGGCGCAAACACGAAGCACCCGGTCTCGATCGCCCGCGCCCGCATGAGGACGTGCCAATGGGCCCGCCCGGTCGGCACTGTGAACGCCGCGGGAATGCTGATGAAGTCCGCGCCCGCATGGGCGAGCGCGCGATAGAGATAGGCGAAACGCAGGTCGTAACAGACGCTCATGCCGAGGACGCCCCACGGGAGCGCCGCCGTGACCGCCTGCTCGCCGGGCCGGAATACCGCCGACTCCCGGTGCCGCTCGCCGTTCGCGAGGTCGACGTCGAACATGTGGATCTTGTCGTAGCGGCCGGCGACCTCGCCGTCCGGCCGCAGCAGGAGCGAGCGGTTGGCGAGGGTGGTGTCGTCGACCTTGACCACCATCGAGCCCAGCAGCAGATGCACGCCGAGCTCGCGGGCGAGCTCGCGGCCCGCCGCCAGCATGGGATGCTCCGCCTCGGTCCGGGCTTTGCGGAAGCGCTCGGCGCGATCGGGCTCGATCATGTCGCTCACCTCGGGCGACATGATGAGATCGGCGCCGGCGTCGCGCGCGCGGCGGGCGAGCTCGCGCAGGCTCTCGATGTTGGGCGCGGGATCGCGCCCAGCGCTCATCTGCAGACAGGCGGCTTTGAAGGTCGTGCTCATGGCTTTGCATGTCCCAGCTTGGGGTCGAGCTTACCGGAGCGGTCGAGGGCGTAGAGATCGTCGCAGCCACCGACGTGCTCGCCGTCGATGAAGATCTGCGGCACGCTGGTGCGGCCGTGGGCGCGCGCGACCATCTCCTCGCGCTTCGAGCTGTCCTCCATGATGTCGATGTTCTCGTACTTGACGCCCTTGCGCTCCAGCAGGCTCCTCGCCCGCGCGCAGTAAGGGCAGAACATCGTGCTGTAGATCTCAACGCGGGGCATCGGGTCTCCGGGAGAGGTGCGCGCGTCTTTGTGGGACGCCGGTCCGCAGGCGCCAACCCGTTGAATGTCGGCTCCGGGCGCGCCCTGTCAAGGGAATTGCCATCCGCCTCAATTGGCGGTTCGGAAGCTGCGGGCAAGGGCCAAGGCGTCGACGCGGGCGGCACCAGCGCGCTTCAGGACGCGCGCGCACTCCTCGAGCGTGGCGCCGGTGGTGAGGACGTCGTCGACCAGCACGATCTTGAGCCCCTTCACGGATCTGCCGGGCTTGAGCGCAAAGGCGCTGCGCACGTTACGTTGCCGGGCCTCGGGTCCGAGCTGGCCCTGGGAGGGCGTGCGCCGCCGGCGGATCAGCCAGTCCGGCGCCACCTTGGGTCCACCAGCCCGATGGATCGCGTGGGCGAGCAGGGCCGCCTGGTTGAAGCGACGGCCGAAAAGCCGCGTCCAGTGCAGCGGCACGGGCATGACGAGGTCGGCGTCGGCGAGGAGCGCAGCCCCCACCCGGCGCATCCATTCGCCGAAGGCCGGCGCGCCATGGAGCCGGTCGCCGTGCTTGAACGCCAGGATGAGGCCGCGGCTGCCGTCGTCGTAGCGGAGTGCCGAGCGGGCGCGGTCATAGGTGGGCGGCGCCTCGATACAGGCGCCGCAAAGCGCGCCCGCGCCGAGGTCATGGTCGAAGGGCAAGCCGCAACAGGCGCAGCAGGGCTCGCCCAGGAACGTGACCTTGCGCCAGCAGGCGACGCAAAGCGCATTGACCCCCTCCACCTCATCGCCGCAGGCGATGCAGCGCGGCGGCAGCACGAGATCGAGCAGGACACCGCCGGTGCGCCTCAGCGCCGAGGAGAGCGAGAGCATGGCACCCGATGGGACCGCGAGGGCGTGCGGCTGTCAATGCGAGGGCTCATGCCATTGCATGCCGAATGCCCGGCGCCTTATATGGCCAGCATGACCGAGGGCGAGATCCTGGTGTTCGATCGGCAGGCGGTGCGGCGGCACCGCGAGCGCGCGGCGCGCCTCGGCACCGCTGAGTTCCTGTTCGAGGAAGCAGCGGGACGGCTGGAGGAGCGGCTCGGGGACGTCAGGCGTGCGTTCACGTGCGTGCTGGTGCTCGGCACGCGTCGGGGGTCATTGGCCGACAGTCTTCGCTCTCGGGCGGGCGTCGAGCTGGTGGTGGAGGTCGACGATGCCGTCGGCTTTCTCGCCCGCGCCAAGACCGGTCCCCGCGTCCTCGCGGAGGCCGAAGCCTTGCCCTTCGCGTCGGCAGCCTTCGACCTGGTGGTGAGCCCGCTGGCGCTCCATTGGACCAACGACCTTCCTGGCGCGCTGCTCCAGCTGCGGCGATGCCTCCGGGCCGACGGCCTTCTGCTGGCCTCGGTGCTCGGCGGCGAGACGCTGGACGGGCTCCGCCGGGCTTTTCTGGAGGCCGAGCTTGCCGAGGAGGGCGGCGTCAGCCCGCGCGTCTCGCCCATGGCCGATGGCCGCGACCTCGCGAGCTTGCTGCAACGCGCCGGCTTCGCGCTCCCCGTGGTGGACAGCGACCGCGTCTCGGTCACCTACGAGAGCGCGCTCGCGCTCATGGCGGAGCTCCGGGCGATGGGCGAGACCAATGCGCTCCGCGAGCGCCGGCGACGGTTCACGCGCCGCGGGACGCTGCTCCGGGCGGCGGAGGCCTATCGCGGCCTCGCGGGCACATCGGACGGACGCGTCGGCGCCACCTTCGAGATCGTGACCATGACGGCCTGGGCGCCCCACGAGAGCCAACCGAAGCCGCTCCGACCCGGCAGCGCCGGGGCGCGGCTCGCCGATGCGCTGGGCACCGTCGAGCGGCCAGCGGGCGACAAGGCGACGCCCTGAAACCTCAGCAGAGCTCGTTCGCGTAGTCGCGATCGCTACAGGCTTCGTCGTCTGCGAGACCCTCGGCGTCCTGCGCCTTCTTGTGGAGGTGACCGCCGGCGGCGGGGCTGAGCGACCACAGGCTGGCGGTCGGGAGTTGCACCTGGTGGCGCGGCACCGTCAGGAGAAGAGCGCCGGCCAGCACCACGGCGACGGCCCAAGCCATGCCAACCTCGCGCCACGCGCGCCGATCGCGGTCGCCTTTGGGACCAGTGCCGATCATGTTCCACCCTTCCGCGATCACAAGACCCGTCATGGCAAATTCTCCCGTGGCCAAAAGCTCGGCTCCAATCCCGCGATCCCTCGCGGGCTATGGCTTGGACTTTGGGGTGCCGCGCGGTTTGCCGCGGCGGCGTCGAACAGTCGCCTAATCGACCGGCGGCCGAGCGCGCCTATTCCCGCTCCCTGAAGTAGAGATAGGCATGCGCAGCGCGAAACGCTGTTGAATGCGCTTTCACATTAAGGTGACGGAAATGACCTTAGCTCGGATCAGAGTAGATCGCGCAGCATAGCCACCAGCGGCTTGTCGGCGGGCGGCATCGGATACTCCGCAAGCTTGGGCGGCCGCACCCAGGTGAGCCGCTGCCCCTCGCGGGGCGTCACCATGCCCTGCCAGCGCCGGCAGACGTAAAGCGGCATCAGCAGGTGGAAATCCTCGTAGGCGTGCGAGGCAAAGGTGAACGGCGCGAGGCAGCTCGCGGTGACGTCGATGCCGAGCTCCTCCTTGAGCTCGCGGATGAGCGCCGCTTCGGGCGTCTCTCCCGCGCGCACCTTGCCGCCCGGGAATTCCCAGAGGCCCGCCATCGATTTTCCCTGAGGGCGCTCGGCCAGCAATACCCGGCCGTCAGCATCGACCAACGCCACCGCGACGACGAGGACGACGGGGAGCCGACGATCAGCTCCGGTAGCTGCCATTGATGTCGATATAGCGATGCGTCAGGTCGCAGGTCCACACCGTGGCCGACGCCTTGCCGACGCCGAGGTCGACCACGATCGCGATCTCGCGCCCCTTCATGTGCGCGGCAACCGGCGTCTCGTCGTAGCCCGGGACCGGCCCGCCTTTCTCGGCGATCTTGGTGCCGCCGACCCAGATCTTGAGCTTGTCGCGATCGGCCTTCTCGCCGGCCTTGCCCACCGCCATGACGATGCGGCCCCAATTGGCGTCCGCCGCGGCGAGCGCGGTTTTTACCAGCGGCGAATTCCCGATCGCAAGGCCGACGCGCCGCGCGGCCTGCGCGGAGGCGGCGCCTTTGACTTCGATCGCAATGAATTTCTCGGCGCCCTCGCCATCGCGCACGATCTGCTGCGCCAGGTCCACCATCAGCGACCGCAGCGCCGCGCGGAACCCCTTGAGGCGCGGATCGCCGGCGCGGGTCACTTTCTTGTGCGGCGCCTTGCCGGTCGCACAGAGTAGGACCGTGTCGCTCGTGGAGGTATCGCCGTCGACGGTGATCGAGTTGAAAGACGCGTCATTGCACTCGCGGAGCAGCGACTGCAGCGCCGGCGTCGGGATCGCGGCATCGGTGAAGACGTAGCCGAGCATGGTCGCCATGTCGGGCGCAATCATGCCCGAGCCCTTGCAGAAGCCGTTGAGCGTGACCGGGACGCCGTCGATCTTGGCGCTCCGCGTGGCGCCCTTCGGGAAGGTGTCCGTGGTCATGATGGCGTGCGCGGCGTCGGACCAGCCCTCGTTCGCGGCCGCAGCGAAGGCGCCCGGCAGGCCAGCGAGGATCTTGTCGGCGGGCGGCGGCTCGCCGATTACGCCAGTCGAGGAGATATAGACCTCGTTCGGCGAGCACTTCAGCAGCTTGGCGGCGGTGCGCGCCGTCGCCGTCACGACATCGCGGCCCGCCTTCCCGGTGAAGGTGTTGGAGTTCCCGGAATTCACCACGATGCCGCGCGCCTTGCCGTGCTTGAGTGCGCTCCGGCACCAGGCGACGGGCGCACCGTGCGTCAGCGACTTCGTGAGCACGCCGGCGATCGTCGTCCCGGGCTCGAGCACCGCAACCATCAGGTCCGTGCGGCCCTGATAACGAATCCCGCAGGCCGCGCTTGCGAGGCGCACTCCCGCGATCGGCGGTAGATCGGGAAAACGCGCCGGTGCCAGGGGCGAGGGGGTCGCCATGGCGGACCCTAGGGCTTCGGCGCGGCTGGCGCCGCGGGAGCGGCCGCCGGCGCGCCGGTCGGCTTCGAGCCGTCGAGGTTGAACATCTCGACCTTGGCGCTGGTGCGCAGCTCCTTCACCTTCTGGTCGAGGAGCTCGCGCTGCAGGAGCTGCACCACCTGCGGCCGCGCCTCCTCCATGGTCGGCGGCGGCGCGGTGCGGCGATCCACCAGCAGGATCACGTGGTAGCCGAACTGGGTCTTGACCGGCGTCTCGGTGTATTGGCCCTTCTGCAGCTTGAAGGCGGCGTCGGCGAACTCCGGCACCATCTCGTCCTTGGTGAACCAGCCGAGATCGCCGCCGGTCGCCTTGGTGCCGGGATCGTTGCTCTTGTCCTTGGCGATGGCGGCGAAATCGCCGCCTTTCTTGAGGTCCTCGATCACCGCCTTCGCCTCGTCCTCGGTCTTCACCAGGATGTGCTTGGCGTTCACTTGGTCCTGCGGCTTCTGCTCCTTCACGAACTGGTCGTAGCGCACCTTGATTTTGTCGTCTGTAATGGAAGCGGTGATGTACCGGCGGAGATAGACCTCCTCGATGATCTGATCCTGTGCCCATTGCAGGCGCTTCTTGACCTCGGGATCGTCGGCGAGCTTCTGCTTCTTTCCGGCCTGGGCCGCCAGCATGTTGGACACCAAGGTATCCAGGAGCTGCGGATAGACCTGCTCGAACGGGATCTGCTGGACCTGGGCCGGCAG
This sequence comes from Allostellaceae bacterium, assembly GCA_035280245.1. Classification (GTDB taxonomy): domain Bacteria; phylum Pseudomonadota; class Alphaproteobacteria; order ATCC43930; family CGMCC-115725; genus DASZHJ01. The sequence continues at coordinate 288 of DATEGF010000030.1, read as the reverse complement.
CATCTGGCGGGCGGCCAGCACGTCCGAGCGGTGAATCTCGGTGCCGTTGACGCGGGCGACCACGGGATCCTGCTGAGTCGCGGGGGCGGCTGCGGGGGTCGCCGGCGCGCCGGCGGCTTGCGCGGCGAGCGGGCTCGCGATGACGAGCGCAGCCGCGAGCGCGAGAAGAGAGCGGGCGATCATAGGGGAAGGGGTTCCTTGCATGCGAGGCCGGCGCAAGCTTAAGGCGCGGCGGCGCACTTCTGGCACATTAAGGCTGCGGGGACAAGGGAGGCGCGAGGCCGATCG
>DATEGF010000029.1:0-7447 GCA_035280245.1 Allostellaceae bacterium | reverse complement strand
CCTCGCGGAGTTGCGGGCGGACCCGATGGAGGCGATCGACACGATGGGGGCGACGGGCCTCGACCTTCAGCCGCCCGGCGGCGAGAGCCCACGCGCCGTTCAAGCCCGGCTCACGCCATTCCTTGAGGAGATCGCAAGGCTAGGCAAGCCAGCGGGCGCCGTCACCCACAAGGGCGTGATCCGCGCGGTCCTGGCGCTCGCGCTCGGCTGGGACATGAGGGAGCCGGAGCCGGTGAAGCTCGTATGGGACGCGGTGCACCTGCTTCGGCTCGAGAGTGGTGGAACGCCGCGGGTCGAGCGCCTCAATCTTTCGATCGCCTCGGTGAACTGAGTGACCCTCCGCGCCCTCTTCCACGTCCAGCACCTGCTCGGCATCGGCCATGTCATGCGGGTGGCGCAGGTGGCGCGGGAGACCGCGGCGCTCGGTCTTGACGTCACGGTGCTCTCGGGCAGTGGACGGCTCGGGCTCGATTGGGGTGGCGCCGAAGTGTGCGAAATGCCGGTGGCGCGGGCCCGCGACGGCAGCTTCAAGGTGCTGGTCGATGACGCCGACCGGCCGCTCGACACGGCGTTCCACGAGCGGCGCCGCGCCCTGGTGCTCGACGTGTTCGAGCGGGTCCAGCCCCATGTGGTGCTGATTGAGTCCTATCCCTTCGGCCGGCGGGCGTTTCGGGGTGAGCTCGATCCGCTCATCGCCGCGGCCCAAAGGCGGCGTCCGCGCGTGCCCGTGCTCGTGTCGATCCGCGACATCCTGGTCGCGAAGAGCAATCCTGCGCGGTACGCCGAGATCGCCGAGCGGATCCGTCGCGATATCGACGCCGTCCTGGTCCACGGCGACCCGCGCCTGGTCAGGCTGGAGGCGAGCTTTCCCGCGGCCGCCACCATCGCCGACAGGATCCGCTACACCGGCTATGTCACGGACGCGCGCAGCACCGAGGCCGAGGCGGAGCGGAGCGGTGTCGGTCGCGGCGAGATATTGGTTTCCGCCGGCGGCGGGGCGGTCGGGGGTGCGCTGCTCCGGGCGGCGCTCGCCGCGCGGCCGCTCACCTCAGCCTGTGATCGCGCCTGGCGGCTGATCGCCGGGCCCAATCTTCCCCAGGCGGAGTACGACGATCTCGCCCGCAAGTTATCCACAGGCGTCACGATCGAACGTTTCCGACGTGATTTCCAAAACCTGTTGTGGAACTGTCATGCGTCCTTAAGCCAAGCGGGCTACAACACGATCCTCGATGTATTGCGGACGGGCGCGCGGGCAGTGGTGGTGCCGTTCGCGACGGGGGGCGAGACCGAGCAGGCGCTGAGAGCGCGGATTCTCGCGGAGCGGGGGCTGGTTCAGGTGGTGGATGCCGAGGCGCTCAGCGGCCCAGACGGGCCGGCGATGCTGGCCCGGGCGATCGAGCGGGCGGTCGCGTCGCCGGCGCCGAGGCTCGGCGCTTTGAACCTCGATGGCGCGCGCCAAGCCGCCGCCGCGGTGGCGGAGTTCGCAGCGATGCATCAACGCGTTGCGCCATGACCGCGATTTTGTCGGCCACCCCTGCGGCGGGCGCTTGGGAGCCATGCGAGACCATGGCTATACTCCCGCCATGATTGGCGTCCGGACCCTTCCGTCGAAGACATCGGCTTTGCCGGAGTCCGGGTGGGCGGACCTCGAGACCGAGCTCGACATCTGGCAATCCGCGGACCGCACTGCGAATTTCTGGTGGCGCGACGATGACGCCGTCACGTCGACGCCGGCGCTTCGGCGGCTCCTCGCGTTGGCAGAGGACGTCCCGATCGGCCTCGCGGTGATTCCTGGCGAGGCGCGGGCCGAGCTTGCAAGATCCCTCGAGGGGCATGGTCGCGTCGCCTTGCTGCAGCATGGCTGGCGTCACACCAATCACGCCGGCAGCAGCGAGAAGAAATCGGAGCTCGGGAGCACGCGGCCCCTGCGCCAGCGTCTCGACGAGCTCACCGCGGGGCGCGACCGCTTGCGCAGCCTGTTCGGAGATCGGGCGCTCCCGATCCTGGTGCCGCCCTGGAACCGGATCGGAGAGGACCTCATTCCGGAGTTGCCCGCGCTCGGGTTTCGCGGTCTCTCCATGGGCTCGATTCCGCCGTTGGGGCGCCGGGAGGGGCCGCTCAACCGGGCGGAGACAATGCCCGGCCTCCGGCAGGTGCATGTGCATGTGGACCTGATCGACTGGCACGGCACCCGCGGTTTCATCAGCGAGGGCAATGCGCTCTCGTTAATCCTGCGCCACCTCGGCGACCGGCGACGGCACGGCATCAAGGGGCCGATCGGCATCCTCACCCATCACCTCGTGCAGGACGCCGAGACCGACGATTTCTTGCGCCAACTTTTCGGCACTCTCGGGCGCCATCGCGCGGCGCGCCTCGCGCGGATTCCCGAGCTCTTCTCATGAGCGAGCACCGCTATCCGACCGATGCTTTGCTCGGCGACTACGTCCGCGCGGGCGCGGGCTTGCTGCTCGCGGGCGCGCCGCTGGCGCTGGTGCCGCTCAACATCTACGTCGAGGGCGCGCTGGGCGGGCTCGCGGCGCTGTTCGCGTGCTTCGGCGCCCTGACCGCGCTCCGGCATTTACGCCGGATCGAGGTGGGCGAGGAGGGCATCGCCGCGCGCGGGCCCTTTCCGGTGCAGCTCACCTGGGAAGGGCTGGATGGCGTCAATCTCCGCTATTTCGCGACCCGCCGCGACGGCTCGAAGGGTTGGATGGAGCTGAGGCTCCGCGGAGCCGGGCACCGCTTGCTGCTCGACAGCCGCATCGACGGCTTCAACGACATCGCCCAGCGTACCGCGCGCGTCGCGGCGCAACGGCACCTTCCGCTCACGCCGGCAACCACGGCGAATTTCGCCGCGCTCGGCATTTCCATGGCCCCCAACGCCGGCGAGTAACAGGGATGACCGACCTCCTCAACGTCCGCGACCTCCACGTCGAGTTCCATGTGGCCGAGGGCGTGGTACACGCCGTCCGCGGCGCCTCCTTCCGCGTGCGCCAGGGCGCCACCATGGCGATCGTCGGTGAATCCGGCTCCGGCAAGACCGTCGTGAGCCAGGCGATCATGGGGATCCTGCCGAAGGTCGGCCGCATCTCGAAGGGCGAGATCCTGTTCTCCGACCCGCGCGCGCCGGGCAAGACCGTCGACATCGCGAAGCTCGACCGCGACGGCAAGACGATGCGCCAGATCCGCGGCGGCCAGATCTCCATCATCTTCCAGGAGCCGATGACCTCGCTCTCGCCACTCCATACGGTGGGGAACCAGGTGAGCGAGGCGCTCGAACTTCACCGCGACGTGCCCCGCGAGGTGGCGCTCGACTTGACGCAAGAGATGCTCCGCCTTGTCGGCTTCCCCGATCCCAAGAAGGCGCTCAAGACCTATCCGTTCGAGCTCTCGGGCGGCTTGCGCCAGCGCGCGATGATCGCGATGGCGCTGGTGTGCCGGCCGGCGTTGCTGATCGCCGACGAGCCCACCACGGCGCTCGACGTCACCATCCAGGCGCAGATCCTGAAGCTGATCCACGACCTCCAGGGCGAGCTCGACATGGCGGTGCTGCTGATCACGCACGATCTCGGCGTGGTCGCCAATGTCGCCAAGGAAGTCGTGGTGATGTACCACGGCGCCGTCGTCGAGAGCGGCCCCATCGAGGACATCTTCCGCGCGCCGGAGCATCCCTATCTGAAGGCGCTGCTGCGCGCGGTGCCCCGCTTCGACATGAAGCCGGGCGAGCGCCTGATCCCGATCCGCGAGATTCCGCACGCCGATGCGCGCTATCTGATGGCCGCGCGCACCCATACGATGACGGCGGGGCCGCTACTCACGGTCGATCACCTCGCCAAGGGCTTCGATATCCGCAAGAGCGGCTTCTTCGGCGGCGCCGGCGGCGGGCGCGTCAAGGCAGTCGACGACGTGAGCCTGGTGATCGAGCGCGGCGAGTGCCTGGGCCTCGTGGGCGAGAGCGGCTGCGGCAAGACCACACTCAGCAAGATGCTGCTGGGGGCGCTCACGCCGGACGCCGGCGGCGTCACCTATCACGACCAGGGGAAGCCGGTCGACGTGCTGAGCCTCAAGGGCAAGACGCTGACGGCGTTCCGCCGCCGCGTGCAGTTCGTGTTCCAAGACCCGTTCGGCTCGCTCAACCCGCGCATGACCGTCTACGACATCATCAGCGAGCCGCTGGTGATCCACGGCATCGGCACGCCCGATACGCGGCGAGAGATGGTGAAGGAGCTGGTGACCCTGGTCGGGCTCGACGTGCGCTACTTGAAGCGCTACCCACACAGCTTCTCCGGCGGCCAGCGCCAGCGCATCGGCATCGCGCGCGCACTCGCGCTGCGGCCCGACCTTTTGATCTGCGACGAGCCGGTCTCCGCGCTCGACGTCTCGATCCAGGCGCAGATCCTCAATCTGCTCAAGGACCTGAAGGCGCAGCTCAGCCTCACCTATCTCTTCATCTCGCACAATCTCGCGGTGGTCGATTACATCGCCGACCGCATCGCCGTGATGTGCCGGGGCCGCATCGTCGAGCTCGCGCCGCGCGCGGCGCTCTTCCGCAATCCCGTGCATCCCTACACGCAGGCGCTGCTCTCCGCCGTGCCCGCGCCCGATCTCGACCACCGGCTCGATTTCGCGGGGCTGATGGAGGACAAGGCCTCAGACCCCGCGGCTTGGCCGCTGCCTTTCCGCCTCAACGCCGAGCATCGGCCGGAGCTGGTCGACATCGGCGGAGGTCATTTCGTCCAAGCCGCCGCCCAACATCTCGAGGCTGCCCAATGAGAAAACTGCTGCCGCTCCTCGCCGCCTTCTGCCTCGCGGCGCTGCCCGCGGCTCAGGCTCAGGTGCTGGAGCTCAAGGAGACGCCGTCGCTCGAGGAGGCCGTCAAGGTCGGGACGCTCCCGCCGGTCACGGAGCGGGTGCCGTCGCAGCCGCTGATCGTGCGGCCCAAGGAGCCGGGGACACCCGGCGGCACGCTGCACCTGCTGATGGCGAGCGCCAAGGACACCCGGATGATGGTGGTCTACGGCTACACGCGCCTCGTGACCTATACGCCCGAGGAGAAGCTCGAGCCGGACATCGCCCAGGCCGTCGACGTCGAGGAGGGGCGCATCTTCACCTTCCATCTGCGCCACGGCCACAAATGGTCCGACGGCAAACCCTTCACCGCCGAGGATTTCCGCTACTGGTTCGAGGACGTTGCCTCGAACCAGAAGCTCTACACAGCCGGCCTGCCCGAGCAGCTGCTGGTGGACGGCAAGGGGCCGACCTTCCAGGTGATCGACCCCGAGACCGTGCGCTACACCTGGGAGGCGGCCAATCCGCGGTTCCTGCCGGCACTGGCGGGGCCCGACGCGCTCTATATCTACGCGCCCGCCCACTACATGAAGCAGTTCAACGCCAAGTATAACAAGGACGAGAAGGCGCTCGAGGCGCTCGCCAAGCAGAACCACGCACGCAATTGGGCGGCGCTGCACACCAAGCTGCTGCACCCCTACCACACCGACAACCCGGACCTGCCGGTGCTCGACCCCTGGGTGCTCAAGACCAGGCCGCCGGCAGACCAGTTCGTCTTCGAGCGCAATCCCTATTTCCACCGGGTCGATCCCACGGGGCGCCAGCTGCCCTACATCGACACGGTCTATCTCGCGATCGCGGATTCGAAGATCATTCCCGCCAAGACCGGCGCAGGCGAGAGCGACCTGCAGGCGCGCTATCTGCGCTTCGACAACTACACCTTCCTCAAGGACGCCGAGGACCGCAACAACTACAAGGTGCGGCTCTGGCGCACCGCGCCCGGCGCGCAGGCGGCGCTCTACCCAAACCTCAATGTGATGGACCCCACCTGGCGCCAGCTCAATCGCGACGTCCGCTTCCGCCACGCGCTCTCGCTCGCGATCGACCGGCACGAGATCAACCAGGTGATCTATTACGGCCTCGCGATCGAGGGGCAGAACACCGTGCTGCCGGAGTCGCCGCTCTACGATCCCGCCTACCGGAGCGCCTGGGCGGCCTATGACCCCAAGCAGGCGGGCAAGCTCCTCGACGAGATCGGCCTCACAAAGAAGAACAGCAGCGGCATCCGGCTGTTGCCCAACGGCTCGCCGTTGGAGATCGTGATCGAGAATGCCGGCGAGTCGACCGAGCAGTCGGACGTGCTGGAACTCATCCGCGACACCTGGCGGGAGGTCGGCATCCAGCTCTTCTCCAAGCCCTCGCAGCTCGATATCTGGCGCCGCCGCGTCTACTCGGGCGACACCATGATGTCGATCGACAAAGGCGTCGACAACGGCCTCGTCACCGCCGACATGGTGCCCGACGAGTTCGTGCCGACCACGCAAGCCCAGGTGCAGTGGCCGATGTGGGGCCAATACCTCGAGACCAAGGGCAAGAGCGGCGAGGCGGTCGACATTCCCCACGTGCAGGAGCTGCAGAAGTTGTACAAAGCGTGGTTCGCGGCCAAGGACTCCTTCGAGCGCGCGGATATCTGGAAGAACATCCTGAAGATCAACGCCGAGGACTGTTTCACGATCGGCCTCGTCGCGGGCGTGCCGCAGCCGATCGTGGTGAGCAACAAGCTGCACAACGTGCCGGAAGAGGGCATCTTCAATTGGGAGCCCGGCGCGTTCTTCGGCTACTACCACATGGACACCTTCTGGCTGACGCCGGAAGGCGGCGATCAGGCGGCGATCACACCGACAAAAGGCTGAGCACGCAACGACAGAGAGCAGGGCACGGGGGCAGCGGGCACTTCAAATGTTCCACTACATCATGCGGCGCGTGCTGATCATGATCACGACGCTGATCGTGATCAGCGCCGTGATCTTCACGATCATGAAGCTGCCGGCGGGCGATTACGTCTCGAGCTATATCGACACGTTGCGTCAGAGCCACGAGGCGGTTGACGAGCAGAAGATCGCTTTTCTGAAGGCGCAGTTCCACCTCGATGAGCCCGCCTGGAGGCAGTACTTCTATTGGGTCAGCGGCCTCATTCGCGGCGATCTCGGGTATTCCGCGATATACGACCTGCCGGTGGCGCAGGTGGTGGGCGACAAGCTCATGCTCACCTTCATCGTGTCCGTCTCGACCATCGTGTTCACCTGGATCGTCGCCTTCCCGATCGGGGTCTATTCGGCGACGCACCAGTACAGCATGGCCGACTACGGCCTCACCTTCCTTGGCTTCCTCGGCCTCGCCACGCCGAACTTCCTGCTGGCGCTGGTGCTGCTCTATTTCGCCAACGTGCACTTCGGCACCTCGATCGGCGGGCTGATGGATGCGCAATTCCTCGACGCGCCCTGGACGCTGTCCAAGGGAATCTCTGTCGCGAAGCATCTCTGGATTCCAGTGCTGGTGATCGGCGCCGCCGGCACCGCCGGCATGATCCGGCGGCTCCGCGCCAACCTGCTCGACGAGCTGCAGAAGCAGTATTTCGTCACTGCGCGCGCCAAGGGCC
>DATEGF010000028.1:0-2003 GCA_035280245.1 Allostellaceae bacterium | reverse complement strand
AACCGGGTCGCCACCGCCCATTCGACCTCGGCGGGATTGTGGATGTCGACATCCTCGTCCACGACGATCACGTGCTTCACGTCGTAGTGCCCGGCGAAGGCGCCGAGCATGATGTTCTTGGCCTCGCCCTCTTGGCGTTTGCGAATCTGGACATAGAGGTGATAGCGGCACGCGCCGCCGCGGGACAGATGCACGTCGCGGACGTTGGGAAAGGATCGCTGCAGGTGCGCCAGCAGCGTCGCTTCGCGCGGGATCGCTCCCAACAACAGGTGCTCCAAACCGCCGCCGACGATGGTGTGGAAGATCGCGTCCTTGCGGTGCGTGACCGCGTCGATCTCCATCACGTGCCGTTCGGCGCGCTCGCCGTAATATTGCGGGAATTCGCCGAACGGCCCTTCGGGCTCGCGCACGCCCGGCAGCAAGCGGCCCTCGATCACGATCTCCGCGTCCGCCGGCACCCGCAAGTCGCTGGTCAGGCATTTGACCACGGACAGCGGACGCCGATGCAGCGCACCGGCAATCTCCAGCTCATCGACGTCGATCGGAGCGATGGCCTGGGACGCGAGCAGCGTGAGCGGATCGATCCCGACGACGATGGCGGCTTCGAGCGGCCGTCCCCCCTGCTCCGCCATCTCGAAGAACATGTGGGCGTGGCGCGGCAGAAGCAGCACGCCGAGACGGTTGGGGCCATGCAATTGGCAGCGGTGGATGGAGACGTTCTGCTTTCCCGTGCGCGGGTTGCGGGTGATCATCAGCCCGGCCGTGACGTAAGGGCCGCCGTCGTGCTCGTTGTGGGTGGGGAGCGGAAGCAGCCGCTCGAGATCCACGTGGCGATGGACGACCTCGTGCGCCGGCGCCGAAGCCGCCTCGCGCCAGGGGATCGGATCCCGCGCGGCCTCTTGAAAGCGAGCGAGAACCTCGCCCGTCTCGACCCCCATGGCCTCGGCCATCCAGCCGCGGTCGGAAATCAGCCCGGAGACGACCGGGATCGGATGTCCGCCCGGCCGCGGAAACAGGGTGGCGCGCAACCCATCGAGACGCTTGGCGATGGCTGCGAGCTCGAAGCGTAGGCCAATGCCCGGCTTGACCACCAGCAATCGCTCGCGCGCCGCGAGATGATCGAGCCAGTCCCGCAGCGAGCGGACCGGCTGCGGCGTGTTATCTCCGTGGCTGCGCGCGGGCTCGAGGTCCCCCGCCGGTTGGAGCGCTGTGCGAATTTGGGTCATACTCATCTCGATGCCAGCGTCTATGCAGAGATGTATCATTGCCGAGAGGCGGGGCCAACTCGCGCCGGCACGCCCGTGTTCGGCTGCGGGAGCAATGCCGTGACGGACGCGGCGCCCGATGGGGCCGGCCGATCGAGCGAGGAGCGAGGCGGCCGCGATGCTTGATCTCGGCACGAGCTTCCTCGCCAGCGTCGCGCGCGACCCGGACGCGCTTGCGATCGTCGACGGCGATGTCCGCCTGACCTACGGCGCTTGGTACGAAAGAATTTCGGCGCTCGTTGCCGGCCTCGACGCGCTCGGACTTGAAGGCGGCGATCATCTCGTCACCGTGCTGCAGAACCGCTGGCAGGCGGCGACGATCCACTGGGCGTGCCAGTTCGCCGGGATCATCGTCACGCCGCTCAATTGGCGCTCCTCCGCCGACGAGCTCGATTTCTGCGTCGACGACGCCGAGGCGAAGGCCATCGTCTACGAGGAGGTCTCCGCCGCGGCCGTGCGTGCGTCCAATCAAGCGCGCGCACGCCCGCGCATCGCGGTCGGCGAGGCGCGCGCGCAGGATTTGGCGTTCGACTCTCTGATCGGCGGGAGTGCGCCCGCCATTCGGCCGCGTGTAACCGCCGAGGCCTGGTCGGTGATGCTCTATACATCCGGCACCACCGCACGCCCCAAGGGCGTCCCGCGCCGCCAACGCGCGGAGCGTGCCGCCGCGCTCGCCCACGTCGCACAGAATCTCTACGCCGCGCACGAGCGCACGCTCGGCGCCATGCCGCTCTACCA
>DATEGF010000027.1:0-7772 GCA_035280245.1 Allostellaceae bacterium | reverse complement strand
CTGGACGAAGACCGCATCCTCCGCAGCTATCTGACCTTGGTTCGGCGCAGCCTGCGGACGAACTTCTTTCAGCGCGGCAAGGACGGCGGACCGAAGCCCTATCTCTCGGTCAAGCTCGCGAGCCACGAGATCGAGCTGTTGCCGCTGCCACGGCCGCTCTACGAGATCTTCGTCTATGCGCCGCGCATGGAGGGCGTGCACCTCCGCGGTGGCAAGGTGGCGCGCGGCGGCATCCGCTGGTCCGACCGCAAGGAGGATTTCCGCACGGAGGTCCTGGGCCTGATGAAGGCGCAGATGGTGAAGAATGCCGTCATCGTACCGGTGGGCTCCAAAGGCGGCTTCGTGGTGAAGCGGCCGCCCGCCGCGGGCGGGCGCGAGGCGCTCATGAAAGAGGTCGTCGCCTGCTACCAGACGCTGATGCGCGGCATGCTCGACATCACCGACAACATCGTCGGCGACAAGATCGTGCCGCCCGAGCGCGTGGTGCGGCACGACGACGACGATCCCTACCTCGTGGTCGCGGCCGACAAGGGCACCGCGACCTTCTCGGACATCGCGAACGCGGTCTCGGAGGATTACGGCTTCTGGCTCGGCGACGCCTTCGCCTCCGGTGGCTCGCAAGGCTACGACCACAAGGCCATAGGCATCACGGCGCGCGGCGCCTGGGAGCTGGTGAAGCGGCACTTCCGCGAGGTCGGTACCGACATCCAGTCGACGGACTTCACCTGCGTCGGCGTCGGCGACATGTCGGGCGACGTCTTCGGCAACGGCATGCTGCGCTCCAAGCACACGAGGATGCTGGCGGCTTTCGACCACCGGCACGTCTTCCTCGACCCCGATCCCGATCCCGCAAAGGCCTTCGCCGAGCGCCAGCGCCTCTTCGACCTGCCGCGCTCGAGCTGGGCCGACTATGACAAGAAGCTGATCTCGAAGGGCGGCGGCGTCTTCGAGCGCACGCTCAAATCGATTACGCTCTCGCCGGAGATCGGCGCGATGCTCGGTCTCAAGCCCGAGCGGCTGACGCCCGCCGAGCTGATGCAGGCGATCCTCAAGGCCGAGGTGGACCTGCTCTGGTTCGGCGGCATCGGCACCTACATCAAGGCGTCGAGCGAGAGCCACGCCGACGCCGGCGACCGCGCCAACGACATGATCCGGATCGACGCGACCCAGATCCGCGCCAAGGTCGTGGGCGAAGGGGCGAACCTCGGCGTGACCCAGCGCGCGCGCATCGAGTACGCGCTCACGGGCGGCCGCATCAACACCGACGCCATCGACAATTCCGCCGGCGTCGACACCAGCGACCACGAGGTCAATCTCAAGATCCTGCTGAACGCCGCGGTCGCCGCCGGCGACCTCACCACGAAACAACGCAACCAGGTCCTGCGCGAGCGCACCGACGACGTGGCGGCTCATGTCCTGCAGGACAATTATCTCCAGGGCCTCGCGCTGACGCTCGCGGAGGCCCAGGCGGTGGAGCGGCTCGACGCCGAGGCGCGGCTCATGCGCGACATGGAGAAAGTCGGCAAGCTCGACCGCGCAGTCGAGTTCCTCCCCGATGACACCGTGGTCGCCCAACGGCGCGCCGCCGAGCGCGGCCTCGTGCGCCCCGAGCACGCCGTGCTGTTGGCTTACGTCAAGAACACGCTCGAGCACGAGCTCACCGCGACGGACCTGCCGGACGATCCGCACCTCAAGGCGGACCTCCTCGCCTATTTCCCGCCGGCGCTGGTCGAGAAATTCCGGCCGCAGATCGAGGCGCATCGGCTCCGCCGCGAGATCATCGCGACCTGCGTCGCCAACGAGCTGGTGAACCGCTGCGGCATCACCTTCGTCGCCGACATGACCGAGCGCACGGGCCGCGGGCCCGGCGACACCGCGCGCGCCTACGGCATCGTGCGCGGCCTCTACGACCTTGACAGCCTCTGGTCCGAGGTGACCGCGCTCGACAACAAGGTCCCGGCCGCGGTGCAGACGGAGATGCTGCTGGTGGCGAACCGCCTGGTCGACCGGGCCGCGGCCTGGTTCCTGCGCGCGCCCGGCGCGCTCGACATCGCCGGCGTGACCCAGGTGTTCAAACCGGGCGTCGCGGCCCTCGCAACCCGCCTCGGGGAGACGCTCCCCGCCTCGCAGAAGGCGGAGCTCGCGCGCCGGATCGCGGCCTGGGAGGAGAAGGGTGTGCCGGTGGCGCTCGCCGAGCGGGTCGCCAAGCTCGACTTCCTGGTCTCCGCGGTCGACATCGTCAAGCTCGCGGTCGCCAAGATGGCGGATGTCGCCGACCTCGGCCGGCGGTTCTTCGCGGTCGGCTCGCGCTTCCGCCTCGATCTCCTCCGCATGGCCGCGCGCAAGCTCACGGCGGACACCTCCTGGCGCAAGCTCGCGATCGGCGCGCTGATCGAGGACCTCTACGGCCACCAGGCCGACCTGACGGCGCGGGCGGTCGCCGAGGACGACAGCGGCTTCGAGGCGTGGATCGGAACCCACGCCGCGGAGATCGCGCATCTCGATGCGCTGGTCACGGAAATCCTCCAGGCGCCCACGCCCGATCTCGCCATGCTCACGGTCGCGAACCGGCATCTGCGCGCGCTGGTCGCCGCCTAGAAAGGAGCGGCCTTCCCATGCATCACTCGCGGCTCTGCGCCCTGCTGATCGATTGCAAGACCGACGACGTCGACGAAGCCGCGCGCTTCTGGGGCGCCGCGCTCGGCCGCCCCGTCGATATGAAACATCCCGGCAGTCGCGGGAATTACCGCATGCTGGAGACACCACCGGACGAGCCAATCGCGCAGATCCAGCGGGTCGAGCACGAGAGCCGCGTCCACATCGACATCGAGACCGACGACATCCCGGCCGAGGTGGCGCGTCTCGAGAAGCTCGGCGCCAAGGTGTCGACGCGCCTGGAGCGCTGGGTGGTGATGGAGGCGCCGACCGGCCAGCGCTTCTGCGTGGTGCGCGCGCAGCGGCCCGGGTGGCCGAAGAACGCCAACCGGTGGGAGTGATCGCGCAGCCGCTCAGTGCCTGCGCGTTGGGACCCTGAGGTAGGGCTCGCCGATGCCCGTCGGGGCCGGCTCGTCCCGCGGCGCGTCGCGCCGAGCGCACCCTTCGCCGAAGGTGTCGGCGAGGAGCTCGCATTGCTCGGCGGCGCGGAGCAACTGATCACGTTTGCTTGAAATGCTCGAGGATTTCGCCAATGAGCGCAGGAATTCGGCCTGATCGTGGAGTTGCTCTGCTCGGTTCAAGGGAGCCTCCTCCTTATTCGCGTGCCGCCCCTCTCTCGCATTCATGACATTACCCAGACGTAAATGCCGGGGCACTTCGGGCATAAATCAATGACCATTTTAGGCATTGGCGAGCGCGCATGATCGCGAAGCTGGTGATCTCGACCGTCGGCCTGATCGCAGTCATCGGCGTGTTTCTCTTCGCCTCGGCGGGCACAGTCGACTGGCCGGCGGCCTGGGGGTTCCTCGCGGAGATGGCTGTGCTCAACCTCGCCACCGGATTCTGGCTCGCGCACCACGATCCCGCGCTCCTGGCGGAACGCCTCGGCTCACCCTTTCAGCGCGCGCAGAAGACCTGGGACAAGGTCTTCATGGCAGCGGTGATGGTGCTGTATTTCGCCTGGATCGCGCTCAACGGGCTCGATGCGCGCTGGAAGCTGTCGTGGATGCCGCTCTGGCTGCAGGTCCTTGGCGCGCTCGGCGTGGCGCTCTCGATGTACATCGTCTTCCTGACGTTCCGAGAAAACACATTTGCGGCACCCGTCGTGAAGATCCAGCGGGAGCGCGGGCAAACCGTGATCGATACTGGACCCTACGCCTACGTGCGGCATCCCATGTACGTCGGCGGCATCTTGATGTTCCTGACCATGCCGCTGCAGCTGGGCTCATGGCTCGGCATCGCCGGCGCTCTGCTGCTGGTGTTGCCTGGACTGGCATTTCGCATCGTCATGGAGGAGCGAACCCTGACGGCCGAGCTCGAGGGTTACCGCAACTATGCGGGGCGCGTCCGCTGGCGATTGATCCCAGGCGTTTGGTAGTCGACGTCCCGCCTCAGTCCGCGAAGAATGCGAGGGCGCGGACCTCGATGCTCTCGCGGGGCGGCGCGTCGGCGGGCGTGGTCGGGTCCTCGAAGGCCGTGTGGAGCGAGAAGCGCGCGCGGCCGTCTCTCAGACTATCGAAGCATTTGATCAGCGTCGCCTCGTGCCGCTCCATGCGCGGGAAATAATTCCAGCGATGATTCGGATTGTAGATGCCGTAGAGGATCTCGCCGGTGCGGTCGGCGTAAATGAGGTCGCACGGGATCACGTCCGCGGGCGCGACGCTCGACGCCTCCGCAAGCGCCAAGGGCCAGGCTTGCACCGGTCCCTTGATCGGCCGCCACACGTTGATCTCGACGAAGCGGTGCTTGAGACGCGCCTCGGCCTCAGCCGCCGGCAGCAGATCGCGCACGCGCTGCGGTCCGGACTTGTCGGTGTAATCGTTGTGCACCATCGAGACGGGCGTGCGCAGTCCGCGCTCGACCGCGCGCTCGGCGACGCGGATGGTGTGATCGAACACGATCACTTTCTCGGCACCGGTCGCCGTGGCCACCAGTCGCGAAACCTCGGGGTAGTAGACCTCGCGCACCTGCGTCTCGTCGTAGAAATCGGCGACGGCGGTGTCGTGGCGCGTGAAGGCAAAGCCTTCGCGATCGAGGGAGAGACTGTCGGCGACCGGTCGCGCGTCATAGATGCGCGTGCGGAATTGGCCGTAGTTGCCGAGCCGGCGCGGCACGCCCGTGCCGGGTGGCGGGTTGAAGGTCTGGGGCTTCACCTTGGCGTCGGCGAGGTAGGTGAGCGAGGCCTCGACATAAGGCCGCGAGACTTCGTCGGTACGCTCGACACGGGCGGCAGCTGTGCTGGCAGGCATGAACACCCTCCTGATTTCTCCAGCTCGGTCACGTAGATCTATTCAATCTACGTGCCTTCCATCTAAGGCCATCGAGGCACCTCCGCAAATGAACTTTGCTGCATGGCCCCGATAAGAAAATGTAGGCCTCGGCCAGGGGAACAGAAGGCCTGCTGCGCAGCCTTTCCCCTTATCGGGGGCGAGGGGCTAGAGCGTCGGCGACAGCACCCGGTCGGCGGCGGCGATCTCGTCGGCGGCTTTTCCAGCGGATGGGCGCGCACGGACGCGGGCGTGCCAGGCGGCGAGCTTCGGGTGACCCTCAAGGCCCGGCCCCTTGAGGCGGAGCGACCACAGCACGGCCATGAAGAGCGAGATGTCCGCGACGGAGAACGCGCCGCAGAAATACTCGCGATCGCCGAGCTCATCCTGGAGCTTGGCGTAGAGGCGGCGAAGCTCGGCGTCGGCTTGCCGGCCCTCCTCTTCCCGAAGCGCCTGAACCGCCGCATCAGGATGCGGCGGCTCCGTGCGAAACATCATGCGCCGCAACTGTGGCAGCAGCACCTCGTCGCCATAGAGCTCGAGGAGACGGCAACGGGCCCGGGCCTTGGGATCGCGCGGGAACAGCGGCGGCTGCGGATAGGCGTCCTCGAGATATTCCGCGATGACGGTCGAATCGAAGACCGTGAGGTCGCCGTCCACCAGCACCGGCACTTGCGCCTTTGGGTTGGCGGCGAGCACGGCGGGGTGCTTCGGCGAATAGCCCTTCGCCTGGGTGAACGGCACCATCTCGCGCTCGAAGGCGAGGCCCTTCTCGTTCAGGGCGATCTCGGCCTTGCGCGAGAACAGGCTCAGCGGTCCCGAATAGAGCTTCATTGCGTTTCCTCGTTTATAAATGCGGCTCGATCACCTTGCGGGTCTCGGCCGACGGCACGACCGGCACGAATTCGACCTCGACGTGATCGCCCCAGAACAACATCCATTCCTGCAGCAGCTTCAAGTCGTCGCACTCCATCAGCTGGAAGCAGCGGTCGAAATTGGGCTCGATCCAGCTGTCGATATAGCGAAGCCCGTCGGGCAGGCCGCGGCCCTTGTCGCGGAAATGCCTGTAGGCCGACTTCGCGTCGCGGTTCTTGAACCGCTCGACCAACATGAACAGCACGGGGATCTCCTTCCTGAGTGAAAGAAGGAGACTCTACCCGAGCGGGCGGGACCGCGTCACATCGAGAGGATGCTCGATCAGGGCCTCCGCGCGCTCGATGAACGCCACCGTGTTCGGATGCGCCGCATGCACCTCGAAGGCCGCCTCGTCGACCCACCGGGAGTGGATGAAGAAGAGCCGGGGATCGCGGATCGAGCGATAGGCGTTCATCATGAGGCAGCCAGGCTCGGTAGGCACGAACGGCACCTGCTTCGCCATCAGCGCCGCCAGCTCCGCCTCCTTGCCCTCGCGGGCGCGGAAGCGGGCGAAGATGAAGAGCTCCATCGCATGCTCCTTTCTGTCCACCGTCAGGCACGGGAGAAATCCATCACCCAGTTGACCTCCCAGGTCTGTCCGCCGTCGGGCGAGAACGCCTGCTCCCAGCGGCAGGTCTCGGCCGTGGGCCGCGTCCAGAGGAACCGCACGCGGATCGGCCGACCCTCGAACACATGCTCGGCATGGAAGGTGCCGACGCCATTCTCGAAGCGCCCGACCATCGGCGGATCGACCGCCGCGGGATTGCGGCTGTCGAACCAGTAGATCCGCCAGGTCCCGGTCTTGGCATCATGCGTGCGGAGCGTCACGCCGACATAGGGGTCGCCGGGCAACGGCACCTCGTTCTCGTCGATGTTGCCGACGCCGTGGAGCAGCGGCCGCGCGCTCGACGTGCCCCATAAATCGTCCCATTCGGTGCAGTTCGCGAGTCGGCGCTTCAGCCGGTGATGCCGGACGCGCCAGCGTCCGGCGAGGAAATCGAAATTCTCGGCGGGGATCGGATCGGGCATGGCGGGTCTCCTCGTGTCTGGGCCTATCGGGCCGTCCATGCCGCCTGTTTTACGCCTCGATACTTGCCATCCAATGTCAGGATTTTCTGGTATCATTTTCGGATGCGCGCGAGCCGGCTGCTGGCGATCCTGATGCTGCTGCAGACCCGCGGCCGGATGACCGCGGAGGTGCTGGCGGCGGAGTTCGAGGTGTCCATCCGCACCATCTATCGCGACATCGACCAGTTGAGCGCCGCGAACGTGCCGGTCTACGCCGATCGCGGACCCAACGGCGGCTTCGCGCTCCTCGAGGGCTATCGCACGCAGCTCACGGGGATGACGCCCGCCGAGGCGGAGACGCTGTTCCTTGCGGGGTTGCCGGGACCCGCGGCGGAGCTCGGCCTCGGCGGCGTGCTCGCGGCGGCGCAACTCAAACTCACCGCCGCGCTGCCGGAGCGCGCGCGGGCCTCGGCGCGCCGCGTCGCCGAGCGCGTCCATCTCGATCCCGTCGGCTGGTTCCGGAGCGCGGAGGAAGCGCGGTTCCTGCCGGCGATCACCCAGGCCCTGCTCGAGGAGCGCGGGCTCGACGTCCGCTACAAGATGGGCGCGGGCTCGGTGAAGCGGCGGCTCAAGCCGCTCGGCCTCGTGCTCAAGGCAGGGATCTGGTACCTGGTCGCGCAAGTCGGCGAGCAGACCCGCACCTACCGCGTCTCGCAGATGCTGGAGACGACGCTCGGCGACGAGCGCTTCACGCGGCCCCGCGGCTTCGACCTCGCGGCCGCCTGGTCCACCGCGGCGCAGGCCTATGAGCGGGGCCTCTATCACGGGAAGGCCGTGCTCCGGCTGTCGCCCGCGGGCCTGCGGCGGCTCGAGGCCTTGGGCGCGCCGGTGCAGCGCGCGGCCACCGAGAGCGCGGAGCCCGCCGCG
>DATEGF010000026.1:0-5299 GCA_035280245.1 Allostellaceae bacterium | reverse complement strand
TCCGTTCGGGGTGGGGCCTGAGCCGCAGCTCCTCGCCCGCATCGCCTCGGGCGTCGTCTGGGTGACGGCGCTGCTCGCGGCGCTGCTCTCCCTCGATCGCCTCTTCCAGCAGGATTACGAGGACGGCAGCCTCGAGGTGATCGCGCTGGCGCCCTTGCCGCTCGAGGCGGCGGTGCTCGCGAAATGCCTCGCCCATTGGCTCACCACGGGGCTGCCGCTGGTCGTGGTGGCGCCGGCGCTGGCGGCGCTCCTGCAGCTGGAGGGACCCGGCTACTTACCGCTGATCCTCGCGATGGCGCTGGGCACGCCGAGCCTCAGCCTGGTGGGCGCCATCGGGGCCGCGCTCTCGCTGGGCGCGCGGCGGGCGGGCGTGCTGCTCTCGCTGCTGGTGCTGCCGCTCTATATCCCCGTGCTGATCTTCGGCGTCCTCGCGGTTGACCAGGCGGTTGCGGGCTTCGCGATCCGGCCCCACCTGCTGATCCTGACCGCCCTGTTCCTGGCGGCTTTGCCCTTGGCGCCGTGGGCGGCGGCTGCGGCACTTCGCCCCGCGCTGGAATAGACCCCATCAAGTCTCGGTGACATCACCTGACACCTGGGACCGATTGCGTTAGAAGGCTGAAATGCAGCGCTTTGCCAATCCTGGCCGGTTCATGCGCCTCTCCGGAGCGATCATGCCCTGGTGCGGTGCGGGTGCCACGATCGGGCTTGCGATCGGGCTCTACCTCGCGCTCGTCGTGGCGCCGCCCGATTATCAGCAAGGCGAGGCCGTGCGGATCATGTTCGTGCACGTACCGGCCGCGTGGATGGCGAGCTTCGTCTACGGGTTCCTGGCGCTCGCGAGCGCGGTGGCACTGATCTGGCGGCATCCGCTCGCGGACATCGCGGCGCAGGCAGCGGCGCCGCTGGGCGCCGGGTTCACGCTCCTCTGCCTCGCCACGGGATCACTCTGGGGCGAGCCGATGTGGGGAACCTGGTGGGTTTGGGACGCGCGGCTCACCTCGGTGCTGGTGCTGTTCTTCCTCTATGTCGGCTACATCGCCGTCGTGAACGGCTTCGACGATCCGACCCGCGGCGCGCAGGCAGGCGCGGTGCTGGCGCTCGTCGGCGTGGTCAACCTCCCGATCATCAAATTCTCGGTCGATTGGTGGAACACGCTGCATCAGCCGGCGAGCGTCTTCCGCATCGGCGGCCCCACGGTCGACACATCGATGCTGGTGCCGCTCCTGGTGATGGCCGTCGCCTTCATGCTCTACTTCGCAGTGCTGCTCTTGCTCCGCATGCGCACGGCGATCGTCGCGAGCCGCGTGCGTGCCGCTCAGCTTGGCGAGAGCGAGCCGACGGCGGAGCCGCGCAGCGGCCGCGCGGCCGCGGGCACGGTCACATGAATCAATTCCTCGCCATGGGCGGCTACGCGCAATTCGTCTGGCCTGCCTATGGGATCGCGGTCCTCGTGCTCGGCGGAATGGCGCTGCAGTCCTACCGCGCGTGGCGCCGACAGCAGACCCTGTGGTCGGCGATCGAGGCGACGCGGCCGCAGAGGCGCCGCTGAGCTCCGGCATCGATGACCCGCAAGCGCAAGCGTCTCCTGGTGGTGCTGCTGGGCCTCGGCCTGCTGGGCGTCGCGAGCGCGCTGGTGCTGTTCGCGTTCAATGACAATCTCGTCTTCTTCATGAGCCCGAGCGACCTCGCAGCCAGGGGCGCGTCGGAGACGCGGCGCCTCAGGCTCGGCGGTCTGGTCGAGACCGGCAGCGTTGCCCGCCAAGCCGACGGTCGCACCATCGATTTCAAGGTGACCGACGGTAGCAAGGACGTGCCGGTGGTCTTCAGCGGCGTGCTGCCGGACCTGTTCCGGGAAGGCCAGGGCGTAGTGGTGGAGGGCGCGCTCGGCAGGGACGGTATTTTCAAGGCCGACACGGTGCTGGCGAAGCACGACGAGCGCTACATGCCGCCGGAAGTGGCCGATGCCCTCAAGAAGGCGGGCCATTGGCAGGGCGAGCACCCGCCGGCCGCGACCGCGTCCAAGCCATGATCGCCGAGCTCGGCCACTTCGCCCTCGCGCTCGCGCTGGTGCTCGCGATCGTGCAGGCGATCGTGCCGCTCTATGGCGCGGCGCGCGGCGAGGCCGCGCTGATGGCGCTGGGCGGCAGCACGGCGATCGGCCAATTCGCGCTGGTGGCGCTCGCTTTTGTGGCGCTCGCCCACGGCTATGTCACCTCGGACTTTTCGCTGGCAACGGTGATGGACAACAGCCACTCGACCAAGCCGCTCCTCTACAAGATCACGGGCGTGTGGTCGAACCACGAGGGGTCGATGGTGCTGTGGGTGCTGATCCTGACGCTCTTCGGCGCGGCGGTGGCGTGGTTCGGCACGAGCTTGCCGCCGGACCTGCGCGCCCGCGTGCTCGCGGTGCAGGGCATGATCGGTGCGGGGTTCTTCGCCTTCATCCTCTTCACCTCGAACCCGTTCCTGCGCGTCTCGCCGGCGCCGCCCGACGGCAACGGCATGAACCCGATCCTGCAGGACCTGGGCCTCGCCATCCATCCGCCGTTCCTCTACTTGGGCTATGTCGGATTCTCCGTGTCGTTCTCCTTCGCCGTGGCGGCGCTCATCGAGGGCCGGGTCGACGCGGCCTGGGCGCGCTGGGTCAGGCCGTGGACGCTCGCTGCTTGGTGCGCGCTCACCATCGGGATCGCGCTCGGGAGCTGGTGGGCCTATTACACGCTGGGCTGGGGCGGTTGGTGGTACTGGGATCCCGTGGAGAACGCGTCGTTCATGCCCTGGCTCGCGGGCACCGCCCTCCTCCACTCCGCGATCGTCGTGGAGAAGCGCGACGCGCTCAAGACCTGGACCATCTTGCTGGCGATCGTCACCTTCGCGCTCTCGCTCGTCGGCACCTTCCTGGTGCGCTCGGGCGTGCTGACCTCCGTGCATGCCTTCGCGCTCGACCCCGCGCGCGGCGCCTTCATCCTCTTGCTCCTGGTGATCGCGATCGGCGGCCCGCTCATCCTCTACGCAATCCGCGCGCCGTCGCTGCAGGGTGGCGGGCTCTTCGCGCCGATCTCGCGCGAGGGCGCGCTGGTGCTGAACAACCTGCTGCTCGCCACCGGGTGCGCCACCGTCTTCATCGGCACGCTCTATCCGCTTTTCCTCGATGCGATGTTCGGCGAGAAGGTCTCCGTCGGCCACCCGTTCTTCGATCGAACCTTCGTGCCCCTCATGGTGCCGCTGCTGATCGCGATTCCGTTCGGGCCACTTCTCGGCTGGAAACGCGGCGACTTACTCGCAGCGTCGCAGCGCTTGCTCGTCGCCGCCGGCGCCGCGATCGCGGTCGTCCTCGCGTTGTTCCTGCTCGTGAATCCCGCAGCCGTGCTGGCGACGCTAGGGCTCGGCCTTGCCGCTTGGATTGCCTCCGGCAGTCTGGTCGAGTGGTCGGAGCGCGTGCAGCTTCTCCGGGCACCGCTCAAGGACACACTCGCGCGCGCGCGCCATCTGCCCCGGGCCACCTATGGCATGACGCTCGCGCACCTCGGCGTCGCCGTGACGGTCGCGGGAATCGCCGCCTCGGCCTGGGAGAGCGAGCGCATCGAGCTCGTGCATCCCGGCGACAGCGTGGCGATCGCGGGCTACGACCTGCGCCTCGATAAGGTCGAGTCCGTCGAGGGCCCGAACTACACGGCGGATCGCGGAACGGTCACGGTCACTCGCAACGGCGCGCCCGTCACCGTGATGTACCCGGAGAAGCGCTTCTTCACGGTGCAGCGGACGCCAACGACCTTCACGGCGATCCGGACCAACTTGCTCTCCGATCTCTACGTCACGCTCACCGACGGCGACGGCAAGGGTGCCTGGACCTTGCGCGTCTTTCAGAAGCCGCTGGTGCCCTGGATCTGGCTCGGCTGCGGCGTGATGGCGCTGGGCGGGCTCATGAGCCTTTCCGACCGGCGCTGGCGCGTGGGCGCTGCCGTACGCCGGACCCGCGTGGCCGCCGGCGCCAGCGCGGACGACTGAGCCGTGCGCCGGCTGATCTACATCCTGCCGGTCGTCGCCTTCGCGGCGCTTGCGGCTTATTTCTACTTATCGCTGAGCCGCGACCCGACTGCCCTGCCCTCGGCGATGATCGATCAACCGACGCCGACCTTCACGCTCGCCGGTCTCAGCGACCAGCCGGGCCTCGCCACGAGCGAGCTCGCGGGCCAGGTGGCGCTGATCAACTTCTTCGCTTCGTGGTGCGTGCCCTGTCGGGCCGAGCATCCCCTCCTGATGAGCGTGCCGCGCGAGCTCGGCGTGCCGCTCTATGGCATCAACTATAAGGACAAGCCGGAGGATGCCGCGCGCTTCCTCGCCGAGCTTGGCAATCCCTATAGCCGGATCGGCGCCGATCGCGATGGCCGGGTCGGCATCGACTTCGGCGTCTACGGCGTGCCCGAGACCTATGTCATCGACAAGGCCGGCCGCATCCGCTTGCGCCACGTCGGCCCGCTCACGCCGGCGGACGTCGCCAAGGAGATCGCGCCGCTGGTGCAGGCGCTGAAGGGTCCATGAAGGCGCTCACGCTAGCCGCATTGATCAGCCTCGCGACGGCGGTCGCGCTCGCCGTCGAGCCCAGCGAGCGGCTTACCGATCCCGCGCTCGAGGCGCGCGCCCGCTCGATCAGCGGCGAGCTCCGCTGTCTCGTCTGCCAGAACCAATCGATCGACGACTCCAACGCCGATCTCGCGCACGACCTGCGCGTGTTGATCCGCGAGCGGCTCACAGCTGGCGACACCGACGCCCAGGTGATCCAGTTCATGGTGCGTCGCTACGGTGACTTCATCCTGCTGAAGCCCCCGGTGAAGCCCGACACGTATCTGCTGTGGTTCGGACCCTTCGCGGTGCTCGCATTGGGCGCGATCGGCGCCACGCTCTATCTCCGTCGCTCTCGCCGCATGCCGCACCAGGCCCCCGCCCCACTCAGCGCCGACGAGCGGTGCAAGCTCGACAAGCTGCTCGCCGAGGACGGCTGATGCTGGTCTGGCTGGTCTTCGCGGTACTGGCGGCGCTGGTGGTGGCACTGGTGATCTGGCCGCTCGCGGCAACCGGGCACCGATCGCTCACCCGCGCGGCCTATGACCGAGCGGTCTATCGCGACCAGCTCAAGGAGATCGGCCGCGACGTCGAGCGCGGTGTGCTCACGCCGGCGGAAGCGGCCTCCGCCCGCCTCGAGGTCGAGCGCCGGCTGCTCGCAGCCGACGACGCTACCGAGCGCAGGACCGGCGCCGCGGCCGCGCCGGCCTCGCGCGTGCTGACCATCGGGCTCGCC
>DATEGF010000025.1:0-2396 GCA_035280245.1 Allostellaceae bacterium | reverse complement strand
CTGATCGACTCGTTGATCGCCTCCATGAGCGCATCCGGCGAGGCGGAAAACCGTCCGCCCCACATCAGATTAGCTTTTTGTTTCCGTGACTTAGGAGATGCTTTCGCCATGATGGCCTCGACTCCTCGCGCGTATTGAAGCCCCCCTCACCCCGCCGTCGATCCGCTTCGCGGCTCGACCCCCGTTGGGGCGAGGGAGCAGATCGAGAATGCCCCCTCTCCCCTCGGGGAGAGGGTTGCGGAGGCTTAGCGAGCGTAGCGAGCTTAGCCGAAGCTGGGTGAGGGGGGTGCTTTCGTCTAGCGGGACTTTAGCCGATAGCGCCCCTCCACCGTCGGCGGTCCGTCCGTCTCGACGCGGTCGTCGGCCACGAGCTCGATCAAATGCGCCAGCACCGATCGTCCCGCGGCGCCATGCAGCACCGCCGGGAGTCCGACATAGATCGCACGCACCATCGCGGAGATCTCTGTGTCGCCTTCCGCGAGGCGATGGAGGATCGCCGCTTCGCGCTCGCGCCGATGCTCGATGAAGGCGCGCACGAAGGGCTTGGGGTCGGTGATCGCGGGACCGTGGGTCGGCCAATAGGTGGCGTCGTCCCGATCGAGCAGCTTGTCGAGCGAGCGGAGGTAGTCGCGCATGTTTCCGTCAGGCGGCGCGATGACGCTGGTGGACCAGCCCATGACGTGATCGCCCGAGAACAGCACGCGCTCCTCGGGAAGCGCGAAGCAGAGATGGTTCGAGGTGTGCCCCGGCGTGTGAACCGCGGTGAGGTGCCAGCCCGGGCCCGAGACCGTGTCGCCCTCGCCGAGTACGTGATCGGGCACGAATGCGCGGTCGCCGCCTTCCTCAACCGCCGGACCCAGTCCCGCCGCGTGGGGGCCGTAGCCGTGGGTCGGCGCCGTGGCCGCGCGCTTCACGGCTGCCGATGCCGGCGAGTGATCGAGGTGGGTGTGCGTCACCAGGATCTGCTCGATGGTCTCGCCGCGGAGTGCGTCGAGGAGCGCGTCGATGTGCTCCGGCAAGGCGGGGCCGGGATCGATTACCGCGACCCGGCCGTGGCCCACGACATAGGTACCGGTGCCATGGAGCGTGAAGGGACCGGGATTGCGCGCGACCACGCGCCGGATCAGTGGCGAGATCGGCTCGAGCTTGCCGTATTCGAAGGCGAGGTCGCGGCGGAAGGGGATCTCGACCATCGCTCAGGCCCGGCTGTAGCCGCTGACGAGCATCTCGGTCATGCCGTAGTCCGCGGCGGCGGGGATGCGGAACGCGGGCCCACGGTCCGTCTGAACCAGCTCCGGCTCAACGGTCACGATCTCGGATCGGCGGGCGGCGTCTAGCGCGTCGGCGACCGTCTTGCTGCGCCCGAGCTTCAACAGATTGAGCCGCGTCGCCATCACCAGCTTGATGCGGCCGGCGCGCGCCGCCGCGATGGCGCCTTCCGCGGTGAGCCAATGCACCTCGACCGCCTCGTGTCCGTCGTGCCGCGCGGTCTGCCCCGGCGGCGCCGGTGCCAGGAAGAACCGCGTGTCGTACCGCTTCGGTTGATCCACGGGCGTGATCCAATGCGCAAACGGCACCAGCAGGTCGGTCGCAAGCGTCAGTTTTGTGCCGGCGATGAAACCGCTGAACTCCGGTGAGCTCGCCTGCTGGGCGACCAGCTCGACCAGCTGCGCTCCGGAGAGCATCGCGCCATCGGCGTCGCGCCGTGCCAGCAGGATGCCGGACTCCTCGAAAGTCTCGCGGATGGCGGCGATGCGGAAGGGATCGCCCGCCCGATCGGTCCTCGCGCGCGCGCGATCGTCGGAGTCCAGCTTTCCGCCCGGGAACACCGCGGCGCCGGCGGCGAAGCCCGCGGCCTTGTGGCGGGTGGTCAGCAAGACCTCGATACCCTCCGCACTGTCGCGGAGGAGGAGCAGGGTCGCGGCGGGAACCGGTGTCACCGGCACTTTTGGAGGCGCAGACGTAACCATTGGCTCGTTATAGGCTTGCCGCGCAAGCCGCGCTAGAACGCGTGGCCCCCGGCAAAGGAGCGACCATGACCGAGGTCTTCAATCTCACCGCGATCCGCTACGCCACCAACCCGAGGCGGCCGGCCCGCGACAATTTCCTCATGGCGCCGCCCGGCGACATCCACGACGGCCCGATGCCGATCGATTTCTATGTCTGGGTCGGCGCCGCGGTCAGGCTCGACGCAATGCCGAAGTAGGGTCGCCGATTGCGTTGACAGCGTGCGTCCTTCGACGCGCTCCCTACGGTCGCTTGCTCAGGATGAGGGGGATCTGGTTGTGCGGGAAAGAAAGCACCTCATCCTGACAGGCTGTGAAGCTTTGCGCGGTTTTGGTTGCGCGAGATTGCAGTGGATGATTCTTTTGGTCAGCGGTCAGCTGGCGGAGGTT
>DATEGF010000024.1:0-11998 GCA_035280245.1 Allostellaceae bacterium | reverse complement strand
ACATTGCACCGCCAGGGGGCCGACTTCCTCCGCCCGGTAGAGGTGCACCACCGGAGCGCCCCAGGCCGCGCGGCAAGCCTCGCGCAGATCCGCGCCAAGGGCGCCGCCCAAGACTTGCACGCCCTTGAGGCTCGGCAGCGTCAGCTGCCGAGCCTGGAACGCGCGCGCCAGCGCGAGCACGTCCGCAGGGCTGCCGACGAGGTAGACGGGCGCTTCCCGCCGGAGCCATTCCACCTGATCGGCGAGCTCCGCGCGCCGATCGAGCACCGTCTGAGGCCCGGTCTCGTAGAGCGCGCCCACGGGCCAACCCCAGTGCTCCTCGCGCCGGCCGCCGGGCTGGGCCGCCGCGTCAGACCGGAGCACGGCCCGCTTGCCGGAGAGATCGCGGCGATGCCAGATCTGCTCGCGCAGGAACACCACCAGGCGCATGAGCTGCGCAGTCTCGGTGATGCGGAGCTGCACCGGCCCCGCGCTTCGATCGATCCGCAGCTCGCTCACGGGGCCGTGCGAGGGCGGCATGGCGCGGCTGGTGAGCGCGTCGCCGTGCGCTCTCAGCGCCGCCTGGTCGAGGATCGGCAGCCGCTCCCAGATCGCCGCCGTCAGCGGCTCGCCGGGCCGATACCTCGCTGCGGCGAGCGCCGGGCCGTAGAAGGGCACGGTCGCGTGCGTGTGCGCCAGCAAATGGCCGAGCTGCAGGAGCTGGTGCTCGCGGAGCTCGGCCGCGGTCCACCACTCGCTCTGCTCGAGCTGGAACTCGATCGCCAGCAGCTTCGCTTGCAGGTCCGGCAGGAGCGCCGGCCACAGGACCGTATCGACGCCGGAGCGCGGCGCCGCCGGGAACCCCTCGCGCGGCGCATCGGTCATGTCGGAACCTCGGTTTGCAGCCGCCGGTGCCTCAATGCACCCGCGCGCCGGCGCGGCGCGGTGTGCGCTCTCCGGCGCGGGTATCCTCGTCGAAGAGCTCGGCGAGCCGCTCCAGCATGGTGCCACCGAGCTGCTCGGCGTCGACGATGGTGACCGCGCGCCGGTAATAGCGGGTGACGTCGTGCCCGATGCCGATCGCCGTGAGCTCGACCGGCGATTGCCGCTCGATCTCCTCGATCACCTGGCGCAGATGCTTCTCGAGATAATTGCCGGGATTGACGGAGAGCGTGGAGTCGTCGACCGGCGCGCCGTCGGAGATCACCATCAGGATGCGCCGCTGCTCGGTGCGTGCGATCAGCCGGTTGTGCGCCCAGAGCAGCGCCTCGCCGTCGATGTTCTCCTTGAGGATGCCCTCCCGGAGCATGAGGCCGAGGCTCCGCCGCGCCCGTCGCCAGGGTGCGTCCGCGGATTTGTAGACGATGTGGCGGAGGTCGTTGAGCCGGCCCGGGTTCGGCGACTTGCCGGCGCCGATCCAGTGCTCACGCGATTGCCCGCCCTTCCAGGCGCGCGTGGTGAAACCGAGTATCTCGACCTTGACGCCGCAGCGCTCGAGGGTGCGCGCGAGGATGTCCGCGCTCATGGCGGCGACCGTGATCGGCCGGCCGCGCATGGAGCCGGAATTATCGATCAGCAGCGTCACCACGGTGTCGCGGAAGTCGGTCTCCTTCTCGCGCTTGTAGGAAAGCGGATAGACCGGGTTGGTGACGATGCGCGAAAGCCGCGCCGCGTCCAGGATGCCTTCCTCGAGATCGAACTCCCAGGCGCGGGTCTGCTTGGCGAGGAGCCGTCGCTGCAGCCGATTGGCGAGCCGGGCAATGACGCTCTGCAGGTGTGCCAGCTGCTGGTCGAGCAGGTTCCGGAGCCGCGTCAGCTCCTCGGGATCGCAGAGGTCCTCGGCGTTCACGGTCTCGTCGAATTGCGTGCTGAAGGCGCGATAGGCCGAGGCGTCGTTGCCAGCGTTGCCGCCGCGCGGGAGCATGCCGGGGCGCCCGGGCCGGCCGGGGTCCTCGTCGCCCGCGCCCGGCATCAACTCGCCGCTCATCTCCTCGGCGCCGGCGGCATCGCTGTCGTCCTGCTTGCTCTCGGGAATGCCGGACTCGAGTGCGCTCTGCGCGCCCGCGACCGAGCCCTCGCCCGATTCATTCTGGCTCTCGGCGTCGCCGCTCTCCTCGCCCTCGCCTTCCTTGTCCTCGTTCTCGCTCGAGGCCTCGGCGTCGCCCAAGTCGAGATCGAGGTCCTTGATCAGCTTGCGCGTGGCCTTGCCGTAGGCGTCTTGATCTGTGATCGCGCGATCGAGCTCGCGGATGTCGCGGCCAATCTTGCCCTCGAGGAAGGGCCGCCAGAGATCGACCAGCCGCTGGGCCGCGGGCGGGGGCGGCGAGCCCGTGAGCTGCTCGCGGGTCAGCAGCCGGATCGCCTCGGCGAGCGTGCTGTCGCTCCGCTCGGTCAGGCGGTCGTAGCCTTGGCGGCGATAGCGCTGGTCCAGCATGGCCGAGAGATTGCCGGCGACGCCGGCCATGCGCCGCGCGCCCAGCGCCTCGACGCGCGCCTGCTCCACGCCCTCGAAGATGGCGCGCGCCACCTCGTTCTGCGGCATGCGCTTCGCGTGGAGCTGCGCGTCGTGATAGCGGAGCCGGAGCGCCAGCGCGTCGGCGGCGCCGCGCACCTGCGAGGCCTCGTGCTGCGAGAGATCGCGCGGCGGCATCGGCAGCCGCGCCCGCGGACCCGCGAGACCCGGCGGCTCCGGACCGTAGGTGACGGTGACATCGTCGCGCTCCGCGATCGCGCGTAGAGCGGCGGTCGTGGAGCGCTTGAAGTTGTCGACCGGCGAGGCGGGCTCGGCCATGGGCTTTCTGGGCTCAGACCAAGGTCGCCTGGACCCCGGTCTCCTTGAGCTCGGTGCCGAAGCAGCGCTGGTAGTACTCGGCCACGGTAGAGCGCTCGAGCTCGTCGCACTTGTTGAGGAAGGTGAGCCGGAAGGCGAAAGCGAGATCGTTGAAGATCTTCGCGTTCTCCGCCCAGGTGATCACGGTCCGCGGCGACATCACGGTCGAGATGTCGCCGTTGATGAAGCCGGAGCGCGTGAGGTCCGCGAGCGCCACCATCGCGCTGATGGTGCGCCGGCCTTCCTCGGTGTCCCAAGTGGGCGCCTTCGCCAGTACAATCTCCACCTCGGCGTCGTGCGGCAGGTAATTGAGCGTCGCCACGATGTTCCAGCGGTCCATCTGGCCCTGGTTGATCTGCTGGGTCCCGTGATAGAGGCCACTGGTGTCGCCGAGGCCGATGGTGTTCGCCGTCGCGAACAGCCGGAAGGCGGGATGGGGGCGGATGACGCGGTTCTGGTCGAGCAGCGTGAGCTTGCCCTCGACCTCGAGCACGCGCTGGATCACGAACATGACGTCGGGCCGGCCGGCGTCGTATTCGTCAAAGCAGAGCGCCGTCGGATGCTGCAGCGCCCAGGGCAGCAGGCCCTCGCGGAACTCGGTGACCTGCTTGCCGTCGCGCAGGATGATCGCGTCCTTGCCGACGAGATCGATACGGCTGATATGACTGTCGAGGTTGACGCGGATGCAGGGCCAGTTGAGGCGCGCCGAGACCTGCTCGATGTGCGTCGACTTGCCGGTACCGTGATACCCGTTGATCAGGACGCGGCGGTTGTAAGCGAAGCCCGCGAGGATCGCGAGTGTCGTGTCGCGGTCGAAGCGATAGGCCTCGTCGAGGTCGGGCGTGTGCTCGCTGGGGTGGCTGAACGCGGGAACCTGCAAGTCGGAGTCGATGCCGAAGGTCTGCCGAACGGAGACCGTGATATCGGGCCGATCAAGCGGTTGGCCCGCCGATCCGTTTGTGGTCTGAGCCGAAGTCATCGGAATGCGCGTGTCCTTACGAAGGAGGGAACGGGTTCGGGGCTGATTGAGATCCGCCGCCCCTGGCGAACGTCAAAGTCCGGGGAAATAGCTGCTCTTGAGCGTCGAATAGGCCTGATTGATCACCTTCAATTTCTCTTCCGCCGCCTTGTCGCCGCCGTGGGAGTCGGGATGGTGGCGCTTGACGAGCTCCTTGTAGCGCGCCTTGAGCGCCGAGAGCGTCAGCGGTAGATCGAGCTCGAAGATCGCGAGCGCCTCTTCCTGCGGCGTGCGCGGCCGGGCGCGCTCGCGCGGCCGCTCGGCGGCCTCGTCGGGGTCAAGCAATCCATAGTCCTCCCAGCGTACGCGGAAGCGCGCGCCGACGCGGCTCCCCAGCGGCCAGGTTGGGCGCTGCCAGACGGTGTCGGACCGGATCTCGGCCTCGATCTCCGCCTCGCTCATGCCGGCGTAGTAGTTCCAAGCGGCGTTGTAGGCGCGGACGTGGTCGAGGCAGAACCAGTAAAAGCTGCTGAGCTCGGACTTCGAGCGCGGCGCCCGGAAATCGCCATAGAGCGTGCAGCCCGGATGGTCGCAAGGCCGCATTGGCGGCACGCGACCGGGCTCGAACGTTGATTCAATGGCCATTCGCCGCATTGCAGCAGTATGAGGAGGCCGATGGGGCAAGACAAGCGTGGCAGTACAGGCCTGCATTTCCTGCATTTTGTGGCCCGGCCGGCTTGACAGGACGCGATTGCGCGCCGAGCCTCGGCGCGGCTCGACCGAGTGTTGGAACATGTCGATCGCACATCAAATAAGGGACAAACTCACGACCGCACTCCACCCGGAGCACCTTGAGATCGTGGACGAATCGCATCGCCATGCCGGCCATGCAGGCGCCCGGCCCGGCGGCGAGACGCACTTTCGCGTCGAGGTCGTCGCCACGGCCTTCCAAGGGAAGAGCCGGCTCGAGCGCCAGCGCCTGGTCTATGCGCTCCTCAAAGACGAAATGTCGCAGCAGATCCATGCGCTGAGCCTGGTTACGCGCGCGCCAGGCGAGGCCGCCTAGCACGCCTTGGTGCAGGTTCGCCCTTACGCCGCCGCGGATCTCGACGATCTCATCGCGCTTTTCCGTGGGTCGGTCCGCCAGGTCGCGCGCCGCGATTACAGCCTCGAGCAGGTGCTCGCCTGGGCGCCGGACGAGATCGACCGCGATGTCTGGGCGCTGAGGCTCGCGGCGAGCAGCACCTGGGTCGGGGCGGACGGCGATCGCGCCGTGGGTTTCGCCAGCCTGGAGCCCGATGGCCATCTCGACATGCTTTACGTCCACGCCGAGTTACAGGGCCGAGGCATTGCCACCAAGCTCCTCGCCCGCGTCGAGGCCTCGGCGCGCGCGCGCGGATTGGCCCGGCCGTTCACCGAGGCCAGCATCACCGCCAGACCCTTCTTGGAGCGCCGGGGTTTCGCGGTGATCCAGGAGCAGATCGTGGTCCGCCGCGGCCAGGAATTGGCGAATTTCCGAATGGACAGACCGGTCTAGTCGCCGCTCCATCTCCTAGCAACCGCTCGGCTCCGGAGCTGTCGGGCGCAACCTGAAATTGTCTCGATCAGAAATACTCTCTAGCTGATTGCATAGAGCTGTGGGCTGCCATACAGTGCCACATATGGGACGGCCCCTCTTCCGGCACCGCCAAAACGGCCTCAAGGCACGCCTCGTCGAGTCGCAAGAGTCGACCTTGCGGAGCGGCAACGTCACCGTGGCGGGTCGGCGCACCAGCATCCGGCTCGAGCCCTCGATGTGGCAGGCGCTGCGGGAGATCAGTGCCCGCGAAGGCAAGACCACGCATGCGCTGGTGACCGAGATCGAGCGCGGCCGCGCGCAGTCGAGCCTCACCGCCGCGATCCGGGTCTATCTGCTGGACTACTTCCGCGCCGCGGCGACCGAGGAAGGGCACCGCCGGGCCGGCCACCGCCTCTCGGCTTAGCTGCCGGTATAAAACTCCGGCCAGTTGCGCTTCACGACCGGGCTGTCGGTCGCGAAGGCATGGCACGTCTCCAGGAGGCGCGGCCGCCTCTTGCGATCTGCTGGCGTCGGCATCTCGTCTTTCCGGAGGCGGTGCCGATACGGGAAGATCGTCTGAAACGCGGTGGTGCCGATCGGCGCCAACAGCTCGAGTAGATGCGTGCAGCCCTCGGTCCCGCCCAGGAGGTCGCGAGCCTTCGGCATGAAGCCCGGCCGGATCGAGAGGCCGACGAGCCGCTGGTAATTCGGAATCACCTCTGGGCAGATCTGGTAGGGGCTCGCATCGGTCGACGCCTCGACCGCGCGCACCACCAGCTCGTCGTCCACCGTGAGGCGCATCCACATGTCGTGGACCGGCGTCCCCGGCTCGATCTTGCCGCGCCAATCGCTGTCGAAGGCATAGGTCTTCACGTCGGTCAGATGCGCTTCGATGTCCCAGAGACCGTCGGCGCGGCGATAGCCGCGGCAGTCGATCTCGCGGGTGTGGATGTGCTCGCGAGGAGCGGGAGCTGAGAGGGGCATGGCCGGGATTATGTAGTGGCGCGATGGCGGCGGCGCCAGCGCTATTCCTGCCTCAAGAAGCGACGGCAGCCGTGAGGAAATCGCGCACCGCGGGGTCCGGGACGTCGCGGGCGACGAACGCATCGCCGATCTCGCGTGCGAGGATGAAGGTGAGCCGACCGGCGCTGACCTTCTTGTCGTGGCGCATGTGCTGCAGCAACCGGTCGGGATCGGCCCGCTTGCCGCCGAGCGCGCCGAGTCCGGTCGGCAACCCTGCAGCCGCAAGATGCCGGCGCACGCGATCGGCGCTTTGCCGGGTGGTGTGGCCGAGCCGCACCGAGAAATCGAAGGCCAGCGCCATGCCGGCGGCGACCGCTTCGCCATGCAGCAGATCGGGGCCGAACCCGGTCTCCGCCTCGAGGGCGTGCCCGAAGGTGTGACCGAAATTCAGCAGCTGGCGCAAGCCGCTTTCGCGCTCGTCGGCCACCACCACCGCGGCCTTGTGGACGCAGCTCTCCGCCACCGCGTGGGTCAGCGCCGCCGCGTCGCCCGCAAGCAGCTTCGCGCCGTCGCGCTCCAGCCACTCGAAGAAGGCACGGTCGCGGATCAGCCCGTATTTGACGACCTCGGCATACCCTGCGAGCAGCTCGCGCCGCGGCAAACTCGCAAGCGTCGCCACGTCGGCGAGCACCAGCACCGGCTGGTGAAAGGCGCCGACGAGGTTCTTGCCGTGGGTGGCGTTGATCGCGGTCTTGCCGCCCACGGAGCTGTCGACTTGCGCGAGCAGCGTGGTCGGGATCTGCACATAGGTGAGCCCGCGCAGCAGGCTTGCCGCGGCGAAGCCCGTGATGTCGCCGACCACGCCGCCGCCCAGCGCCACCAGCAGAGTCTGGCGCTCGATGCCGAGCGCCAGGATCTCCTCGCAGAGCCGCGCGAAATGCGCGAAATCCTTCGTGCCCTCGCCGGGCGGCAGGATCACCGTTTTGTGCGTGACGCCGGCGTTGCCAAGACTTTGCTCGAGGGGGGGAAGATGCAGCCGCGCCACGGTCTCGTCGGTCACCACCACGATCGGCCGGCCCTTGGCGAGCGGATTCAGATGCACGCCCGCTTGGGCAATCAGCCCCGTGCCGATCTGGATGTCGTAGCCGCGGGCGTCGAGCGCCACGCGGACCACGCGAGTCTCGCTCACGGCGCCGGCTCGCGCGACACGGCGCGCTCCGCCAGATGCTGCTCGAGCGCCGCGATCACGCGGTCGAGCGTCGCTTCGGGCGGCCCGTCCACGGTATCGACCGTGACGTCGGCCTGCGCGTAGATGGGATAGCGCTGGTCGATGAGGCGCGCGAGAATCTCGCGCGGATTGCCTTGCTTCAGCAGCGGCCGGTTGTTCCGGCGCGAGACGCGATGATGCAGCAGATCGAGGTCGGCACGCAACCAGATCGAGATGCCGCGCTCGCGGATCAGCGTTCGCGTGTCGGCATCCATGAACGCACCGCCGCCGGTCGCGAGCACGTGCGGAGCATGCCCGAGGAGCCGCGCGATCACCTTGCGCTCGCCCTCGCGGAAGGCCGCCTCGCCTCGCCGGTCGAAGATCTCCTCGATGGTCTCGCCGGCGGCCGCCTCGATCTCGCTGTCGGCGTCGATGAAGCCGAGGCCGAGTCGCTGCGCCAGGCGCCGGCCAATATTGGTCTTGCCGGCGCCCATCAGCCCCACCAGCACGAGAGTCCGGGGAACATGCAATTGTGGCGTGCTCATGGCCGAATGCCGCCCGAGTCGACCCGCCCCATCGTTGAATCCATCCGAGCGCGCCGATAAACTCACGGCCGCTTGATCGAGCCGCACCCTAGCATATCGCGGCGATCGGCGGTCAAACGGGGCCGGCGGCGGGGTACATAGAAACAAATGGGCAAAGTGGTCCTGGTCCTGTTGGCGGTGGTGGTGCTCGCCGTCATCGGCGGCCTTACGTGGCTCGCATTCTGGGACATTCCGGCACCCAACCAACCGATCGAGCGCGTGATCCCCGATGCGCGGTTCCCGAAGTGAGAGACGGGCCCGGCTCGCCGCGCTGCTGATCGCGGCATGCCTCGCCCCGCCCGCGCTGGCCCAGGTGGGCGCACCGCTCCGGCTCGTGCCGACGCCCTCGCCCGCTCCATCCGTGACCCCCGATTCCGTCACGCCGATGGCACCGGACGCCGGCACGGCGAGCCAGCCGCTGCCGCCGGGGGTGCAGGCAGCGCCACTGGCACCCGTCGATCCCGCCTGGGTGGGGACCCTTTCCGCTGCTGACGGCGCGCTGCCCGAGACGCTCTGGCAAGGCACCGACAAGGCCTTCGTCATGGCGGCGCTGCCGCAGGTGCGGCCAAGCCTCTCGCCGACGCTGCAAGACCTGGCGCGCCGGCTGTTGTTGAGTAACGCCGTGGCACCCCTCGGTGAGGACCTGCCAAAGAGCCGCAGCCTTGCGGCGCTCCGCCTCGACCGCATAGTGGCGCTCGGCTACGTCGACGCCGCGGCCCAGGTGATCGACCAGCTGCCCTCCAAGGGGGACCCGGAGCCGCTCGACCGGCTCCGCGTCGAGATCGGCTTACTCAAGACCGACAACGACGGGGCCTGCAGCCTGGTGCAGAGCGCCATCGGCCGCTACCAGGACGTTTGGTGGGACCGCGCGGAGATCGCGTGCCAGGCGCTGGCGGGCGACGCCGCCAAGGCAGCGCTCGGTCTGAGCCTGCTGCGCGAGCGGCAGGCGCCACACGATCAGTTATTCGACACGCTGGTCGAGGCGATCGACAACCACGCCGCCGCCAAGGTCGAGCACCTGCCGGACCCGACACCGATTCGTTTGGCGCTCCTGGCCGCGGCGAAGCTGCCGCTGCCGGCGGACGCACTAGAGAACGCGGACCCCGCCGTGCTGCGCGCCTGGGCAACAAACGCCAACGTGCCCGCCGATCGGCGCTTGGCCGCCGCCGAGCGAGCGACCGCCTTGGGCGCCTTCCCGCTCGACGAGTTGCGCTTGCTCTACACCAACGCTTCCCACCGCGGGAAGGTCTTCAAGAACGGTGACACGCCGCAGGAACGCGCTGGGCTCTACCTCACGGCGAACCAGGACACGACCCCCGCCGTACGAGCCGAGGCGCTGCAATCCCTGCTCCAGGCCGGCCTGAAGCGCGGCGAGTTCGTGGTGACGGCGCGGCTGGTGGCACCGCTCCTCCTCGAGGTGACGCCGAGCCCGGACCTCGACTGGTTCACGCCTCTGGCCGCCCGCGCACTCTATGCCGCCGATCACCCCGAGGAAGCCCGCCGATGGGCCGAGCTCGGCGGGCCGATGGCGCAGGCTCAGCTGTTCCTCGTCGTGCGCTTGGCCGAGGGTGACAAAGGCCAAGCCTGGCCTAAGGATGGCTTGAGATCGGTCCTCGAGGGGCTGCAGCGGAAGGACGCCCCCGTCGAGCCCGCAAAGCTCTTGCTGGCGGGCGCCCTGCTCCGGGCCATGGGCGAGCCCGTCAAGCCCGCGGATTGGGCGCCGCTCGTCGGGCTCCCGCCCGCCGCCGGCGCGCCGCTGCCAAACGCGGCGCTCTGGCTCGATGGTGCCGACTCTGTCGCCGGGCATCGCCTCGGCGAGGCCTTGCTCGACACGCTCGTCATGGCGCAATCGGGCGGGCGGCTCTCGAGCGAGCCGATCGTCGTCGCCGCGGCGGTGGCACGGCTCAATGCGCTCGGCATGGGCGCGGAGGCGCGGCACCTCGCGCTCGAGGCGGCGCTCGCGGCCGGTCTCTAGCGGTGCCAAGGACCGCCGCCAAAGCGACACGAGCCTCCCGCCACGTCGAGGCCTTCCTGGAAATGCTGGTCGCCGAGCGGGGCGCGGCCCGGCTCACGCGCGAGGCCTACGCCCGCGACCTCGCGCATGCCGCGGCGCACCTCGCCCGGCACGGGCTCATTCTCGAGAAGGCGCAGGTCGAAGACCTCCGCACTTATGTCGCGGCGCTCGGCCACGCCAAGATGAGCCCGCGGACGCTCGCGCGGCGGCTCTCGGCGCTGCGGCAATTCTACCGGTTCCTCGTGGTCGACGGGATCCGGCGCGACGACCCGACCGCCGGCCTCGATGCGCCGCGCCTCGGCCGCCCGCTGCCGAAGACGCTGGCACAGGAGGACGTGGCCCTCCTCATCGCCGCCGCCGAGCGCGACAAGAGCGCCGAGGGCGCGCGGCTGCGTTGCCTCCTGGAGCTGCTCTATGCCACGGGGCTGCGCATCTCCGAGCTGGTCCGCCTGCCGCTCGCCTCGGCAAAGTCCGATGCACGCGTGCTCCTGGTACGCGGCAAGGGCAACAAGGAGCGAATTGTCCCGGTGGGCGCGCCGGCCCGCGCGGCGCTTGGCGAGTATCGCGGCAAGCGCGTGGCCTTCCTGCGCGACGGCGAGGCGTCGCCGTTTCTCTTCCCGTCGCGGAGCAAGCCCGGCCACCTCACGCGCGAGCGCGTGGCCCAACTCTTAAAGGAACTCGCGGTCACCGCGGGCCTCGATCCCGCGCGCCTCTCGCCGCATGTGCTGCGCCATGCCTTCGCGAGCCATCTGGTCGACCACGGCGCGGACCTCCGGAGCGTGCAGGAGATGCTGGGCCACGCCGACATCGCGACGACGCAGATCTATACGCATGTCGAGACGGAGCGACTCAAGCGGTTGGTCGAGTCGCATCACCCATTGGCGCATCGGAAGAAATAACAATAGAGCGGTGTTGACGCCGGCGCCTCATCACCCTGAAATGGCGCCGCGCTCGGTCGGGAGAGACGCCTGATGCCCATTCTTGGACTCGCGGTGCTGGTCGCGCAGATCCTCTGCGCCGTGCACGTCGTCAGGACCGCACGGCCCTACTACTGGATCTACATCGTGATCTTCGCGCCGATGGTCGGCATGCTCGCTTACTTCGCGATCGAGGTGCTGCCGGACCTCCTGGGCACGCGGACGGCGCGGAGCGCGGTCGCGGGCGTGGGCCGCGCGCTCGATCCCGGCAAGGCCGTGCGGGTCGCGGAGCGGAACCTCTCGATGACGCCGACAACCGGGAACAAGGCGGCGCTTGCCGACGCCTATGTCGATGTGGGCCGCGTCGAGGAAGCCGCCGCGCTCTATCGTGACGCGCTCACGGGCGTGCACGCGACCGATCCGTCGCTCATGCAAGGCCTGGCGCGGGCCGAGTTCGCGCGCGGCAATTTTGCGGAGGTCGAGCGCGTGCTCGACGCGCTCCGCGAGGCCAACCCGAATTTTCAATCCGCGGACTCTCATTTGCTCTACGCCCGCAGCCTCGAGGAGCAAGGCAAGGTCGAGGGTGCGCTCCACGAGTATCAAGCGCTGGCGCCCTACTATCCCGGCCAAGAGGCACGCTGCCGCTACGCGATGCTGCTGGAGAAGTCCGGCGACCATCGGGAATCCCAGCGGCTCTTCCGCGAGATCTGCCAGTCCGTCGAGCTGAGCCCGCGCCACGCGCGCCGCTTGCAGCGCGAGTGGTATGACATCGCCCGCCGCGCGCTTGCGACCTAGGGTCTGATCCGCTTGGATTGAATCAGTGCGTCCTTCGTCGCGCTCGCAATGCTCGCTTGCTCAGGATGAGGGGGATCTGGTTGTGCGGGAAAGAAAGCACCTCATCCTGACAGGCTGTGAAGCTTTGCGCGGTTTTGGTTGCGCGAGATTGCAGTGGATGATTCTTTTGGTCAGCGGTCAGCTGGCGGAGGTT
>DATEGF010000023.1:0-16308 GCA_035280245.1 Allostellaceae bacterium | reverse complement strand
TTTCCCAGGCATCGAGCGCCGCGATGGTGCCGGCGACGCTCTCCTTACCGACCTTCATACCGCGGCCGACCCCGAGATTCTGCAGGAAAGCCGCCCGCACGAGATCCTTGCGGCCCGCGATGATGCCGGCCGTGGGCCCGCTCAGGAACTTGTGCGCGCTGTAGATCGCGATGTCGGTGCCGGCCGCGAGAAAGCCCTTGAGATCGTATTCGGAGGCGAGATCGGCGATGACGGGCACGTTGCGCGCATGGCAGATCGCCGCGAACTCTGCGAGAGGGATCTGGCCGAACTGCACAGTATGGTGCGAGACCACGTAGAGCGCCACGGCGGTTCGATCGTTGAGGGCGGCCTCGAGCTGATAAGCCTGCGCGCGGGTCGCACCGCCGACCGGTATCGGCTTCGCGCCGGCGAGCCGAATCGCCTGCTCGACCGGCGCACCGTAGTAGACCATGTGGCCGCGCAGGATCGGCACCTCGTCCTTCATGCCCGTCACATCCGGGAGCTGCTCCACTCGAGCGAGGTCGGCGCCAGTCATCGCGCCCGCGATCGCGATCGTCATGCCCGCGGCGGCCGACGCGGTCACCAGTCCCGCCTCGCCGCCCGTTAGCCGGGCGATCACCGCGCTCGCCTTCCGCTGGAGGTCGTCGACCTCCACAAACTCGGGCAGCGTCTCCGCCATCGCCTTGGCGACGGAGTCAAGGCCGATCGAGGCGCCGAGCGCCGTCATGGTGCCGGAGGCGTTGATGATGGGCCTCAGCCCCAAGCGCTCGCGGACGTTGGATCGGTGCATCGTACTTCCCCTTGTCTAATCTTAGTCGAGTGAGGCCGACTCTATTGGAATGCGGCAGAGACTTCCGATCAGCTTTCGGTCGGAATAGAGTGACAAAGGGCCTGCCTCAAAGGGAGCGAAAAATGACCGACAGCACGGAAAGACGAAATCTGTTGAAACTCGGTGGCGCCGGCTTGGCGATCGCGGCCGCCGGCGCGATGCTGGATCCTGGCCGCGCCGCGGCACAGGCGGCGACGACCAGCCTGCTCCGGACGGTGCTCGATCGCGGCAAGCTGATCGTGGGCACCGGCTCGACCAATCCACCCTGGCATTTCGAGGACGACAAGGGCCAGCTCACAGGCATGGACATCGCCATGGCGAAGATACTGGCGAAAGGCTTGTTCGATGACGTTACGAAGGTCGACTACGTCCGCCAGGAGGCGAACGCGCGCATTCCCAACATCACCAGCGGCAAGGTCGACGTGGTGATCCAGTTCATGACGGTGTCGCCGGCGCGCGCGCAACTGGTGGCGTTCTCGCGCCCCTATTACGTCGAGGGCGCGGCGCTGCTGACCTCGCCGAAGGGGAAGTACAAGACCTATGCGGATCTCAAGGCTGCGGGCAAGTCGATCAAGGCATCGGTGCTGCAGAATGTCGACGCCGACACGCTCGTGCACAATGCGCTGCCGGACGCGGAGGTGATGCAGCTCGACAGCCAGGCGAACGTCATGCAGGCCGTGACCTCGGGCCGCGCCGATGTCGGCGTGGTGGACGCCTCCACGGTGAAGTGGCTCGCCAAGCGCAATCCCGGCGACTACGCCGATCCCGGCTACGCCTACGAGGCGCAGCTCTATAGCGCGGCGGTGCGGCAGGGTGACCCCGACTGGCTGCACTGGATCAACACCTGCTTCGACGTCGCCATGCACGGCCACCAGCCCGAGATCTACACCGGCGCCTTCGAGGAGTTCTTCGGCGAGAAGCCGCCGGTGCAGAAGCCGGGCTTCCCGCCGATCTGAGTCACGCTCCCTCGAGGGCATCGACATGGCCGCTACGGTCCTATCGGACTGTAGCGGCGGGGATCGGCGCGGTTGCAGTACCACCTCAACTTCAATCTGGTTTGGAAGTATTTTTACGGCAAGCTCGCCCTGGGCCTAGTGCTGAGCCTAGAGCTGGCGGTGGTCAGTATCGCGATCGGCATCGTGATCGGCCTCGGCCTCGCGGTGTTGTCGCACGGTGCCAACCGCACGGTCCGTGGACTGGTCGCAGCTTATGTCGAGTTCATCCGCAACGTCCCGTTGCTGTTGCTGGTCTACCTGGTGTTCTACGGCATCCCCAGCGTCGGCGGCTTCGCTTACGACGCCACCACGAGCTTCGTGATGACGCTCGCGATCTATGCTGGGGCCTATCTGGTCGAGGTTTTTCGGGCCGGCCTCGACGCCATCCCGAAGGGGCTGATCGACGCAGGCCGCGGGATCGGCCTCACGCCCGTGCAGCTCGTGCTCTATATGCGGCTGCCCACGATGATCCGCATCGTGCTGCCCTCGCTCGGCAACGCCTTCATCTCACTCTTCAAGGACACGTCGCTCGCGACCGTGCTGGCGGTACCCGAGCTCACTTACGGCGCCAACTGGATCTATACGAACACCTTCCGCATCGTCGAGGTGTATGCGGTGGTGGCGCCGATGTATCTGGTGACCGGCTATCTTCTGCTGTTCGGCTTGCGCCTGCTCGAGCGCCGCTTCGCGATCCGCCGCCGATGATCGACGTGATGCTCAAGGGCCTGCCGTTCCTCTGGCAGGGATTGCTGGTGACGCTTGAGGCGTCCGGCATCGTCGTGGTGGTGGCGCTGATGGCGGGCGTGGTGCTGGGCATCGGCTTGACTTATGGGCCGCGCTGGATCGCGTGGCCGATCCGGCTCCTGAGCGATTTCGTGCGCGGCCTGCCGCTGCTCGTGCTGATCTTCTCGATCTTCTACATGCTGCCGCTCACGGGCTGGCAGATCAACAATTTCACCTCGGCCATCGCGGCGCTCGCAGTGTTCGAGGCGGCGCACGTGTCGGAGGTGGCGCGTGGCGCCATCCAATCGATCCATCCCGGCCAGAACGAGGCCGGCAAGGCGATCGGCCTCACTTTCAGCCAGCGCATGCTCTACGTGATCCTGCCGCAGGCGCTCCGACGCTTCCTGCCACCCTGGATCAACACCGTCGTCGATACCGTGAAGGGGAGCTCCCTCCTGGCGCTGGTCGGCATCGTCGATCTCATGCTCTCGATCCAGCAGGTCATCGGACGCACCTTCAAGCCCATGCCGATGTACGTGCTGGGCGCGCTCATGTATTTCGTGATCAACTACGCGCTGTCGCAGATCAGCCGGCGCCTGGAGGCTCGGTTCGCCTATGTCCGGGAGTGACACGACGCCGCTGGTGCGGGTGCGCGGGTTGACGAAATCCTTCGGCAGCAACCAAGTGCTGAAGGGCGTCGACCTCGACGTGCTGAAGGGCCAGGTGGTGTCGGTGATCGGCGCCAGCGGCAGCGGCAAGACCACGCTGTTGCGCTGCGTCAACCTGCTCGAGACATACGACGGCGGCTCGATCGAGGTCGACGGTGTCGAGGTCGGCTACACCGACGCAAACGGTCGCCGCCGTCCGCGCAGCGAGCGCGAACTCGCCCGCATCCGCGCCGACATCGGCATGGTGTTCCAGCTCTTCAACCTGTTCCCGCACCTGACCGCGCGCGACAACGTCGTGCTGGGCTTGCGCAAGGTCCGCGGCATGGACCGCGCTCAAGCGCGAGAGGTGGCGGAGCAATGGCTCGCGCGCGTCGGCCTTGCCGACAAGTTCGACAGCCTGCCGATCGAGCTTTCCGGGGGTCAACAGCAACGGGTCGGCATCGCGCGCGCCGTGGCGATGAGCCCCAAGGTCCTACTGCTGGACGAGATCACCTCGGCGCTCGATCCCGAGCTCGTGGGCGAGGTGCTGACGGTGGTGCGCGAGCTCGCGAAGGACGGTATGACCATGATTTTGGTCACCCACGAGATGTCATTCGCGCGCGACGTTTCCTCCCGAGTGGTTTTCATGGACGCGGGGCGCATCGCCGTCGAAGGCCCGCCCAACGAGGTCTTCTCGGCGCAAGCGCAGACGCACGAGCGGCTTCGCACCTTCCTCGCGCGGATCGAGTTGAAACAAGCCTGAAGATTTTACGACGCAGTCGGCTCGCGCTTGCGGGCGTACATGGCCTGGTCGGCGGCCTCGAGCGCATCACCGGCATTATCGTTACCGGCGAAGCAGTGGACCCCGTAGGCGATATCGAGCGAGAGATTGCGACCCTGCCACGAGAGCGGGCGCTGACGGACGGCCTCAGCGAGCTGCGCAGCCTTGGCTTCGGCGATGGTACGATCAGCCTGCACAATGAGCACGCCGAACTCGTCACCGCCGAGACGGGCAACCACGTCGGTATTACGGACCTGCTCAGTGAGGGTGCGACCGACCTGCATCAGCGCGGCGTCGCCGGCGGCATGGCCATAGGAGTCGTTGATCATCTTCAGATGATTGACGTCGATATAGACGATGCTCGCGGGCGTGCCGTAACGCTGACCGAAGCCGATCATGCGCGTGACTTCGCGCAAGAATGCGCGCCGGTTGGCGATCGGGATAAGCGGATCCTCGTCGGCAAGCCGCTCGAGGAAGTCGATGCGGCCACGGGCATCGGTCAAATCGCGCCGTAGCCGGTCGATCTCGGCCAGTAGCGACATCATCGCCTGGCGGACGCGCGGCGTGAGCTCGGCCTCGGGGATGCCAGAGATCTGCACTGGGTCGAAGGGCCCTGCCCTGCCAGCATTGGCCGACGCCGATGACGCCAGGGCGGAGGATTCCGTCCGGCGGAGCGCCGAAACGCGAGAAGGCTGCCGGGTATCGCGAATTTCCATGGGCGGGAGGCGCTGCTCTCAAAGAGGGCGCAACCCCTGGCGCCCGAGCGTTAAAAGACACGGATCGACTTAACAAGTGGCTAAGATCGGGACCGGGCGTTCCTTGCCCTGGGAGCCTGCATCGCCAATAATGGCAACCTTCCCCAAGGGTTCACTGAGGCTTAGCGAGCATGGCAGTGGAACGGCCGACGGTCGGCATCATCATGGGAAGCCAATCCGACTGGGATACCCTGCGGCACGCCGCAACCACCCTGGAGCGGCTGCAAATCCCGCACGAGATCCGAATCGTCTCCGCCCACCGCACGCCCGAGCGGCTGTATGCCTATGCGCGGGAGGCCCGTGGACGCGGCCTCAAGGTGATCATCGCGGGTGCCGGCGGTGCAGCGCATCTGCCGGGCATGGCCGCCTCGATGACCCCACTCCCGGTCCTGGGTGTGCCGATCGAGACCCAGATCCTGAAGGGCATGGACAGCCTGCTCTCGATCGTCCAAATGCCCGGCGGCGTGCCCGTGGGAACCCTCGCCATCGGCAAGGCCGGCGCCATCAACGCGGCGCTGCTGGCGGCGGCGATCCTCGCCAATAGCGACTCGAAGGTGGCGACAGCGCTCGACCGGTTCAGGGCGGAGCAGACCGCCGCGGTCGCGGAACGGCCCAGCGACACGACAGCGCCGACGGGATGATGATCCCACCGGGCTCCACCATCGGGATTCTCGGCGGCGGCCAGCTCGGGCGCATGACCGCGCTCGCCGCCTCGGCACTCGGCTACAAGAGCCACATCTACTGCCCCGATTCGAACGGCCCGGCCAAGCAGGTCACGGCATTCTCGACCACGGCGGCCTACGAGGACCATGGAGCACTCGCCCGCTTCGCCGATGCGGTGGATGTCATCACCTTCGAGTTCGAGAACGTGCCCGCCGAGACGGCCGACTTCTTGGCCGAACGCAAGCCGGTGCGGCCGAGCCCCGCGGTGCTGCGCATCTCCCAGGATCGGCTCCGTGAGAAGGATTTTCTGCGCTCGGTCGACGTCGCGACCACCGAGTACCGCGAGGTTACGGGGCCAGCCTCGCTCGCGCGCGCCGTGCGCGATCTGGGACTCCCCGCGGTGCTCAAGTCGGTCCGCTACGGCTACGACGGCAAGGGTCAAGTCAAGGTCGGCGGCGATCGCGATATCGAAGCGTGCTGGCAGGAAATGGGTGCGCCGATCGGCATCCTCGAGGGCTTTGTCGATTTCGCCTGCGAGATTTCCGTGATCGTGGCGCGCGGTGGCCCTGGCGTGCTCGCGACCTACGCGCCGGCGGAGAACCAGCACCAGAACCACATCCTCGACACCACCATTGTGCCCGCGCGCGTGACACCCGAGGTCACCATGCGAGCGGAGGCGATCGCGCGCCACATCGCCGAGCGGCTCGATCTGGTCGGACTGATCGCGGTGGAGATGTTCGTGAAGCCCGACGATCACGTACTGGTGAACGAACTCGCACCGCGCCCGCACAATTCAGGGCATTGGACCCTCGACGGCGCTGTCACCAGTCAGTTCGAGCAGCTCGTGCGCGCGATCTGCGGCCTGCCGCTGGGCTCGCCGGAGCGGCATTCAGACGCGGTGATGAAGAACCTGATCGGCTCGGACGTCGAGAAATGGCGTGATACCCTCATCGAGCCTAATGCCAAGCTGCATCTCTACGGCAAGGAGAAGGCGCTGCCGGGCCGCAAGATGGGCCACGTCACGCGCCTCACTCCCCACCGCTGAGCCTTTCTCCCTACTTCGCGAGTCCTTCGGCCTTGAGCGCCGCCTGCACCGCGGGCCGCTCCGCGATCTTGTCGGCATAGCCTTCGATCACCGGCCACTTCGCGAGATCGACACCCACATACTGCGGCCAACCGAGCACGGTGAAGAGATAGCCATCGATGGCGCTGAAGCCATCACCGAAGGCGAAGGACTTCCCTTCGAGCCGCTTGGTCAGGAAATCGAACTTGGGCGCGAGCCCGTCGCGCAGCACCTGCTTCCAGGGATCGGTGAGGTTCGGATTGAAGAGCGCACCGATGCCTTTGTGGAGCTCGGTCGCGACATAGTTGAGCCACTCGAGGGCCCGATAGCGCTCCAGGCCGCCGGCGGGCGGCAGCAACTTCGCCTCGGGCTTCTTGTCGGCGATGTACTGCACGATCACCGCCGCCTCCGTTAGCGTCTGGCCGTCGTCCAGCTGCAGCACAGGCACGTAACCCTTCGGGTTGATCTTGAGGAAGTCCGCGCCGGATTTCGTCTTCTTGGCCTTGGTATCCACCTGCTCGAGTTCGAAGGAGAGACCGCTTTCGCGCAGCGCGATATGCGGCGAGAGCGAGCAGGCGCCGGGGAGATAATAGAGCTTCATCTTTGGGTTCCCTTGGTTGAGTTCGATCTCTGCGA
This sequence comes from Allostellaceae bacterium, assembly GCA_035280245.1. Lineage (GTDB taxonomy): Bacteria > Pseudomonadota > Alphaproteobacteria > ATCC43930 > CGMCC-115725 > DASZHJ01. The sequence goes on along the minus strand of DATEGF010000023.1, from coordinate 9,216 downwards.
GTGCCGCGCCGGGCGAGCCCGCCGGGCCTTCAGGCGATGCCGAGACTATCGTGCTTCCTAAAATAGAGCTACAGTCATTTCAGAATTGTGGCGAAGCCGCGCGCTTTCCTTCGCCGCCGCGACTCTCCATACTCCTGGTGTGAAATAGGCCGAGCCCGTGAAGCAACGCTTCTGCCCCCAACTCTGTCCTTTGTTCCAGGCGGCGATGGACGTCCTCGCCCGGCCGTGGAACGGCCTCGTGATGGCACTTCTCGAGGAGGCCGGCCCGCTCCGCTTCAGCGAGCTCCGCGAGCGGCTCGACACCATGGGCGACCGCATGCTCTCGGCTCGCCTCAAGGAGCTGGAGGCCCGCGGCCTGGTCGAGCGCACGGTGGCGCCCGGCCCGCCGGTCAAGGTCACCTACGCACTCTCGGAGCTCGGCCGCGGCTTCGGTGACGTACACCGCGCACTCGGCCGCTGGGGCGAGAAGCTCGCCTCGGCGAGCCAGGCGCGGACGCGCGCCCGCCCGCCGCGTAAACGAGCGGAAACGCCGCGCCAGGGCGCTGCGCGATAATTCAGACGCCATTGTGGATAGCGGTCAGCGGGAAACGGGAGTCCGCTTGGCGCGCCTCTCGCTCTCGGTAGAAGTATTCGGCGGCTTGCCGCTCCGCCGTGGTCGGGAGCGCGATGGCTTTTCCGAGCGGGCCCTCACGGCATCGATACCCCGGTTCACCCACGCCGTCAGCGCCGTTTCCGTTCGATACCCTTCGGGAGCCACCCGGACGAAGCCGGTCATGATTCTGCCCCGCATCTCCACGGGCTGCACGTGCGGCTCGCGGAGCATCTGCTCTTGTGTATTCGGGCGGATGCGGATCAACAGCCCGCCTCTCCCACTAACCGAGCAACACATGCCGCCCGCCACCATGAAACACAGCCCGCCCATCAGCTTCTTCTCGACGACGCCGCGGCGCTTCGAGAGAAGGTTCCGCACGCGCTCCGCCGTCCTTTCGTCATAGGCCATGCGATCGCTCTCCTCGTTAGGCTAGGCCCGCGGGCACGCGTCGAAGGCAATTGAGATTCGCCGCTGGGTCGATTCGAACGGGATCGTGCGGTGATAGAAGTAGGAGGGGAACAGAACCATCAGTCCCTCCTCTGGCTGGATCGGCATTGAATCGACCGCGGCCTTGAGTGGGAATTGCTCGGGTGGCGGGCCTAGCTCGAAGAAGCCAGCGTGGCCCTGCTCGGGCTTACCCACGAGGTCGGGAAGTTGTGGGTAGTAAACGCCGCTCAGATAGCCATCGAGGTGGATATGCGGCGTGAGGTTTCCCTGGAAGTGCAGCACGGCGGCCCAGGACGCGAACTCCCACGTCTTTGGCGGATGCGCCAGGAAAGGATGGGTCGAGTCCGGCGGGATCGCGGCGACGTAGTCCGCGACGGCTCGGCGTACCATCGCCTCGAAGGCCGCAACCGGCCCTTCGCTCGGCCCGAAGAAGGTCTTGGTGATCGCGAGCGCGGGGTGATGGTAATGCGGGTCCGCCGCCTTCGGCACGTGGAGGGTCGGATGTGACAGGGTGAAATCCACCAGCGCGTGGTTGAACGCCTTCAGGGTGGCGTAGCCCGCAGGTGGCTCGATTTTGAGCCGGCGCACCAAGGTGAAATCGAGCAGGTAGGCGGCGGCCTCGCGCTCGCCCGCCTCGTAGAGCGCCAGCACTTTGATCGAGAGCGCCTCGATATTGCCGGGCGCGAGCGCGAGCCAGCGATCGGCGGCTTCGATCGCCGCTCGCGCCTCGCCACTGCTCAGCAACGCATTGGCGAGGTTGCTGTGCGCCAAGAGCCACGTCGGTCGCCGCCCGATCACCGCGCGATAGGCATCGATCGCCTCGCCGCGCTTGCCCGAGCACTCGAGCGTGATCCCGAGATTACGCTGCACCTCCGGAGAATCTGGCGCCAGGCGGAGCACGCGGCGATAGGCTTCCGCGGCCTCGCCGTCGCGGCCGAGCGCATGCAGAGCATTGCCGAGGTTGTTATGGGCGGCGACGAGGTCCGGCTTCAGCTCCGCCGCCCGGCGATAAGCCTCCGCCGCCGCCTCGCTACGGCCGAGCCGCATGAGGGCATTGCCGAGATTGTAATATGCCTCGACGAAATCAGGCCGGCGCTGCACCGCCCGCCCGTAGAGTTCCGCCGCCTCCGCCGCGTCGCCGAGCTCGAGGGCGATCATTCCGGTGAAGCTCAGCACGTCAGGCCGGTCGGGGAGCTGCCGCAGGATATCGCGACAGAGCTGGCGCGCGTCCTCGAGCCGGCCCGCGTGGTAGGCCGCGAGCGCCCGCTGCTGGAGGAACGCCAATCCCGATGGCGCGGAGGTGACCACCCTCGGCATCAGCGCCGCCGCGCCAGTCGGAAAAAGCGGAAGGGGTCGGGGAGCCGTGACGTCCAAGCGCGCACGCGCTCGGTCGCCTTCGGGATCGTCATGACGTCGCGCAATCGGCGATCGAGGAACGCCAGCGTGTCCGTGCTCTCCGGCGAGCGGTCGTCCAGCCAGTAGAGCGTGGTCGCACCGTAAACGCCCGCGAGCAGCGCGCGCTTGGTATAGAAATTGAAATCGGTCGACTTGTCACCAGCGGCGTACCAGAGCGCGTCGACGGCGTCGTAGAGCAGCTTCGCGCCGAGCGCCAGGTTCTGCGGCGCGGTCAGCAGCGCGAGCGAGCGGCGCACGGCCTCACGATGGGGTGCCAGCACCGCGAGGCGAGCCTCGACCCCCGCGGCAATCCGCTCGCGCACTTTCAGCGCGGTGAGATCGCGCGCCTCGAGCGCCCGCAGAGTCTCACGATCGGCCCAGTGGCTGAACCACGCGACCAAGTCGCGGGGCCCGCCGGGACAAAGGCTGCGCAGCTCTCCCGGATCGAGCCCGACGCGCTCCGCGGCCCGCGTGAGCGCTGCCTCGGTCCAGCCGTCGAAGGGCACGTCCGGCAGGATCGCCGCGAGGAGCGCGTCCTTGGCTTGCCGGGGATCCATGCGCTACTCCGCCGCTTTCGCGACCGCCGCCGCAAGATCGATCGGGAAGCGTTGCCACTCCTCGACGAAGGCCAGGAGCCGATGGTCGGTCATGCGCTGCAGGTAGAGCACGCCGTCGAGGTGATCGCATTCGTGCTGCACCACACGGGCGTGGAAGCCCTCGACCTCGCGATCGATCGGCGCGCCCTCCGGTGTAACACCGCGATAGCGGATGCGCGCAAAGCGCGGGACGGCCCCGCGCAGACCCGGAACGGAGAGACAGCCTTCCCAGCCGATCTCGCCCTCTTGACCCAGCGGCTCGATGACCGGATTGATGATCGTGACCAGTTCAGTCGGTGTGTCGAGTGGCCGGCCCGTGGTGCGCTCCACCGGAACCTTGAAGATGACCACGCGCTCGGACACATGAACTTGCGGCGCCGCGAGGCCGGCACCGCCGATGTCCTCAAGCGTCTCGATCATGTCGGCGACGAGCGCCTTGATCCGCGGCGCCGTGGGGTCGGAAACCAGCGCCGCGACCTGGCGCAACACCGGGTGGCCCATGCGGGCGATCTTGAGGATGGCCATGGCCGCTAATATGTGCGCGGGGGCGGCTCCGGTAAAGCCGTTGGGCCTCCGGCTTCTCTTTCGCGGGTGTTTGTGCTATAGACCCTCCGGGTTTCGGTGGGCCGCAGCGCATGTGCGGCCCGCTTTGCGTTAAAACCGGCGGCGGCCAGAGATCGAAGGAGAGTTCGGCTCGTGCAAGTCCTCGTACGCGACAACAACGTCGATCAGGCGCTGCGGGCGCTCAAGAAGAAGCTCCAGCGCGAAGGCGTCTTCCGCGAGATGAAGATCCGCCGGAATTACGAGAAGCCCTCCGAGCGCCGCGCCCGCGAGAAGGCCGAAGCCGTCCGCCGCCATCGCAAGCTCCTGCGCAAGCGCATGGAGCGCGAGGGCTACTAGCGGCCTCCTCGTCTTCGGTGAGGCGAGCCGCGAGCATCTTATTAATACTTCGGCAAGTGTGCTCTCCGAGCGTCAGGCCCCAATCGCCTTGACGATCTCCTCACACATCTTCTTGGCGTCGCCGAAGAGCATCATCGTGTTGGGGCGGAAGAACAGCTCGTTCTCAACGCCGGCGTAGCCCGAGGCCATCGAGCGCTTCACGAAGAGCACCGTCTTCGCCTTCTCCACGTCGAGGATCGGCATGCCGTAGATCGGCGATTTCGGATCGGTCTTCGCGGCGGGGTTGGTCACGTCATTGGCGCCGATCACGAAAGCGACGTCGGTGGTAGCGAAGTCGCGGTTGATCTCCTCGAGTTCGAGCACCTCGTCATAAGGCACATTCGCCTCGGCGAGCAGCACGTTCATGTGGCCGGGCATGCGGCCGGCCACCGGGTGGATCGCGTACCGTACGGTGACGCCCTCTTTCTTCAGAAGATCCGCCATCTCGCGGAGCGCGTGCTGAGCTTGCGCCACTGCCATACCGTAGCCCGGCACGATGATCACGGAGCTCGCGTTCTTGAGGATGAAGGCGGCGTCGTCCGCGCTGCCGGCCTTGACGGTCTTGTCGCCCTGGCTGGCGCCCGCCGTCACCGTGCCGCCCTCGGTGCCGAAGCCGCCGAGGATCACGTTGAAGATCGAGCGGTTCATCCCCTTGCACATGATGTAGCTGAGGATCGCGCCCGAGGAGCCCACCAGCGCGCCCGTCACGATCAAGAGGCTGTTCGCCAGCGTGAACCCGATGCCACAGGCCGCCCAGCCCGAGTAGGAGTTCAGCATGGAAATCACGACCGGCATGTCGGCGCCGCCGATGGGCAGGATTAGCAGGAACCCGAGCGCCAGCGACAGCACGACGATCAGCCAGAACAGCAGCGCTGACTGAGCTATCACGAAGTAGACGATGAGCACCGCCAGCAGGATGCCAAGCACGGCATTGAGCGGATGCTGACCCGGGAACATCAGCGGCGCGCCGCTAATGAGCGCCTGCAGTTTCGCGAAGGCGATCACCGAGCCGGTGAACGTGACGGCACCGATCGCGGTGCCGAGGCTCATCTCGACCAGGCTCTGGCGGTGGATCGCGCCGACCGTCCCGATCCCATATGCATCAGGCGCGTAATAGGCGGCCGCCGCGACACAGACCGCGGCCAGACCCACGAGACTGTGGAACGCCGCCACCAGCTGCGGCAGGGCGGTCATGTGGATGCGGAGCGCGATGAAGGTGCCGGCGGCACCGCCGATGATGATCGCGATCGCGATGCCGATGTAGCCGCTCATGATCGGCAGCGCGAGCGTGGTGCCAATGGCGATCACCATGCCCGCGATGCCGTAGATGTTGCCGTGCCGCGCCGTCTCGGGCGACGACAGGCCCTTCAAGGCCATGATGAAGCAGACGGAGGCGATCAGATAGAGGAGCGCCGCAAGGTTCTCGGTCATATCGCGGCCCCGCTACTTCGTCTTCTTCTTGAACATCTGCAACATGCGCTGCGTCACGATGAACCCGCCGAAGATATTGACGGAGGCCAGCGTCACCGCGATCAGCCCCATGGCCTCGGAGAAGCTGCGGCCAGCGGACGCGATAAGCGCGCCTACCACGATGACACTGGAGATCGCGTTGGTGACGCTCATCAGCGGCGAGTGCAACGCCGGCGTCACGCGCCACACCACGTAGTAACCGACGAACACGGCCAGCACGAACACCGTGAGGAAGAAGACGAAGACGTCGCCATGCCCGCCCGACTGCGCCGCTTGGGCGGAGAGCGTGCCAACTTGCTGAGCAAGTCCGTCGAGCTGATTGGCGAGGTCGTGCGCTCTGCCCGCGAGGTCCTGGGCTTGGCCCGCGACCGGTGAAGTATCCATGGCGTCAGGCTCCTGCGGGCGCGGCGCCCGCGAGTTGGGGATGCACCACCGCGCCATCCTTCGTGAGGAGCGTCGCCTTCACGATCTCGTCGGCGGTGTCGATCTTGAGGGATTTGTCCTTGTCGGTGAGGACGGCGAGGAAGCTCAGCAGGTTCCTGCCATAGAGCTGGCTCGCGTCGACGGCGAGGCGCGAGGGCACGTTCGCGTGGCCCACGATGCGGACGCCATTGGCGGTCACCGCCACCTCGCCGACCCGGCTACCCTCGCAGTTGCCGCCCTGCTCGACCGCGAGGTCGACGATCACCGACCCGGGCTTCATCACGCCGACCATCGCCGCGGTGATCAGCACCGGCGCCTTGCGGCCCGGCACCAGCGCAGTGCAGATCACGACGTCGGTCTTCTTGAGCACCTCGGTCACATGCTCACGCTGCCGCCGTGCGAAGTCTTCGCCCATCTCCTTTGCGTAGCCGCCCGCGGTCTCCATCGCCTTCATGGCCTCGAGGTCGACCGCCAGGAAGCTGGCGCCGAGGCTCTCCACCTGCTCTTTGGCGGCGAAGCGCACGTCGGTCGCCGACACGATGGCGCCGAGACGCTTGGCGGTCGCGATCGCTTGCAGCCCCGCAACGCCCGCACCCATCACCAGGACGCGCGCCGGCGGAATCGTGCCGGCCGCAGTCATCATCATCGGGAAGGCGCGACCGAACTCCGCCGTTGCGTCGAGCACCGCCTTGTAGCCTGCGAGATTGGATTGAGACGAGAGCACGTCCATGGCCTGCGCGCGCGTGATGCGCGGCACCAGCTCCATGCCAAAGGCGGTGATGCCGGCCTCGGCATAGGCGTTCGCGTCGTCGGGATGCTGGAGCGGCTGCAAGACACCGATCAGCACCGTCCCGCGCCGCATGGCCGCGATCTCGTCGAGCGCGCCCTCGCCTGCGCGCAGCGGCCGCTGAACCTTGAGGACAATGTCGCCCGCGCCGAGCGCCGCCGCCGCATCCGGCGCGATCGTTGCTCCGGCCGCGCGGAAGGCCTCATCCGGGAATGCCGCACCCTCGCCCGCACCGGCCTCGACGACGACCTCGAAGCCTTGGCCCACGAGACGCTTCACGATATCGGGCGTCGCCGCGACGCGGCGCTCGTGCGGCCGCCGCTCCTTCGGGATGCTGATCTTCATGCGGCGTCTCTGTGTTGTCGTCGGAGGCCCCTGAGCCCGCGCTGCACCGGCGCCGAGACCACGAGCGGCAAGGGCCGACACAATGCCGCGCGAGGCCGGATTTGTGAAGCCTCGCCAGTAATCAGCGACAAAGTTGCGCGACTCTGTTCATCAACTTTCCTGACGCGCACACCGATCGCGCGGAAGCTTGTCAGGCCATAACGCTGCCTCTCGACAACGAGTCGGACCTCCCGGCACGGCCTCGGATAGACTGTTGCGAGCGCGTCTCCACTCGCGTGATCGCCTCGGCCATACCCGTCCGCAACACCAGCAATCTGGTCGTCCAGCGCTGCCCCACCCCTGCCCCTTTTCATCGGACCCGTCCGTTGCATAGAATGCCGATAATTCCGCGAGCCTCTGCGAGTCGCGGAATTTTCCAAGCACTCTCAAGGCGTTGGAAGCCCGTCTTTCAGATATATCAGAGGCCTAGGTCGCTTGCCCCAAGGGAATAAAGCCAATCCGGACCCGTTATCGGTTCGTCAAGCCGGTTCGAGCGACCCGGCGGCGTCGGGGTTCCGCCCAGTGAGCGCTCGCTTTAGCGACCAGCTCGTGGCGGTTCTTCCCCGATTGCGGCGTTTCGCGCGTGGTTTGACCGGTTCCGCGGTCGAAGCGGACGACTTGGTTCAGGCGGCTTGCGAGCGGGCATTGACCCGCGAGCACCAGTTCCAGGAAGGCACCCGCTTCGACAGTTGGATGTTCCGCATCGTGCAGACGATCTGGATCGACCAGATCCGCGCACGGGACGTCCGTAAAGAGGAGCCGGAGACCGAAGCGGAGCGCATCGGCAGTGACGAGCCGATGCGCCGGATCGAAGCGAGACTGGCGCTGGCCGAGGTGCGGCTGGCGCTCAAGGAGCTGCCGCCCGAGCAACGGACGGCCCTGCTCCTCGTGACGGTGGATGGACTGAGCTACAAGGAAGCGGCCGCAGTCGCGGAGGTGCCGGTCGGCACCATCATGAGCCGCTTGGCAAGGGCGCGGGTAGCGCTTCAGGCCAAAGTCGGCGGCGGTCGCGGGAGCAAGCACGATGCAGAAGCCAAGCGATGAGCTCCTGATCGCCTATCTCGACGGCGAGCTCGATACCGAGAACGCGAGCGAGGTCGCAGCGGTGATCGCGCGCGATCCTGCGCTAGCCCACGAGGCGCAGCGGCTCGCGGAGACCGCGGCCGCGCTGCGCGCGGCCTTCGACGACGTGCTGCACGAGCCGGTGCCCGAGCGCCTGCTCGCGGCGGCGCGCGGCGAGACCGGCGGCGACAAGGTCGTGAGATTCCCGGAGCCCCGCAAGCGCGCGGCACCTCGGCTCGCCATAGACTGGCGGCGCTGGGTCGCCCTCCCAATCGCGGCGTCGGTTGCGTGCTTGGTCATCGGTGGCGGCCTCGGTTATTTGACCGCGCTGCAGTCGCCGACGGGAAACACTTCGCAGCCAGCCGAGCAGGTCGCGGCGGCGAGCTCCAACTGGCTCGACAATGTCGCGGGCTATCACAAGATGCTGGTGAATGCGGGCCCGAACGATACGGCGCTCGTGGACATTCCCGCGGACCCACAGAGCGCGGGCGGGCACAAGCTCGCATTGCCGCAGGACTTCCATCTACCGGATCTGAAGGCGTGGGGCCTCGCCTACCAGGGCGGCCGAGTGCTCTTCATCGAGGGCCGGCCGGCGACGCAGCTCTTCTACACCACCGACAACAAGGCGCTGGGCCCGCTCACCGTCGTCGTCGCCAAGACCTCGAAGCCGGACGTCGTGCCCGCCTGGGAGAAGCACGACAACGTGAATCTGCTCTACTGGCGTCATCACGGCACTGCGTATGCGCTCGTCGGCACTGCCGATATCGGCTATCTCTGGAACATCCACAACGACATCGCCTATCAGCTCGACGCCATCTGAGCGATCTCGGCTGCGCGCCGTCCTTGAAAGCCCCGGTTTCGTCCGGGGCTTTGCCTTTTGGCCGCGCCGCCGCGGCGTGGTATGAAACGCCGAAGTCATGCTGCGCCACGCCGCCATAATCGGCCCGGGAGCGCCGCTCGCCCTCGTCGCAGCGGCGCTGTTCGGCGCCAGCACACCGTTCGCCAAGCTGCTGCTCGGCGCGGTGTCGCCGTGGCTGCTGGCGGGGCTGCTCTATCTCGGCTCGGGCGTCGGCCTCGCGGTGATCGCCGGATTGCGCCGGCTCATCGGCGCCGCGCCGGCA